>JADZEM010000014.1 GCA_020850535.1 Chloroflexota bacterium | reverse complement strand
GATCGGTCACCCCCAGCAGCGTGCACCCGTCCCGGGTGCTGCTCTCTCGGGAGCAGCGCTGCCGACCTGCATTCCAGGCCGTTGGCCAGTCGTGCTGGGTGACCGTCCCACATCCGTCGTGTTCCCCGCCACTCTTCGCTTGCCAGCGTGCTCACGCTGACCGCGTCCACTCCTCCGTCGCGAGGGGTGGACGTTCTGCTATCCTCCCCCCAGCACACCCCCGCTCCGTCGTCTCCTCCGCTCGCTCCCCGCTCCCTTCCCTCGGGCCAGTAGCTCAGTCGGTTAGAGCGCAGTCCTGATAAGACTGAGGTCCCCGGTTCGATTCCAGGCTGGCCCACCATCGCATCAGCGGCCCGGCGCCGCTGTCTGAGCGACATCCCAACACCATTCCCGTGCGTGCGCGCCTCGACATCGCGGCGCTGCCTGGTGGGAGAACCTCATACCCGCTCCAGCTCGGCGGCCCCCATCGTCGCCGTCCACATCCTGCGTGGGCATCGCCTCCCTTCCTGAGGGTGCGCGTGTGCTGCCTGGGCTGCCGGCGGTCCCTCGGCATCACGACCGCTCATTTTGCGCCTTGCGCGTGGGCGGTGGACGGACTCCGTGTCGTTTGCGCTATAATGCGCGCGTTTCGCGTTTGGCCGTAGCGCGTACTGAGCGCCACCCTGGCGCATCGCACACCGCGGCATGGGCGTCCATGCGCTGCTGGGCGTCTAAGGCTACGGTCGCCACAGCGGGTTTGGGACTGGGTAGGGTTCCCCCTTCTCGATGAGCGAGTTGACCGTCCACCGTTCCGTCTGCCCGCACGACTGTCCAGATGCTTGCGGCATGCTGGCCTGGGTCCGTGAGGGTCAAATTGTTCGTGTGTCTGGCGATCCCCAGCACCCCGTGACACGGGGCGCCATCTGCGGCAAGGCCGCACGCTATGTCGAGCGCGTCTACAGCCCCGATCGCGTCCTCTACCCACAGCGGCGCGTCGGGCCGAAGGGCGCGGGCCGGTTCGAGCGGATCACCTGGGACGAGGCGCTTGACGCCATCGCCGAGCGGTTCCAGGGCATCATCGCGGCGCACGGCCCAGAAGCGATCCTCCCCTACAGCTTCGCCGGCAACATGGGTATCACCAGCATCGGCAGCATGGATCGGCGGCTCTTCCACAGGCTCGGCGCAAGCCAGCTGGACCGGGCCATCTGCTCGGCGGCCGGCAACGCGGGGTACGATTTCACCATCGGCGCGAAGCGCGGCACCGACCCGGAGACCACGGCACGGGCCCGCTACATCATCGCCTGGGGCAGCAACCTCGCGTCGGTCAACATGCACCAGATGACCTACGTGCGCCAGGCCCAGCGTGCAGGCGGCACGTTCGTCCAGATCGACGTGCAACGCAACCGCACCACCGCCTTCGCCGACCGCTTCGTGCAGGTGCGGCCCGGCACGGATGCTGCGCTGGCATTAGGGATGATGCACGTCATCATCCGCGACGACCTCTACGACGCCGCCTACGTCCGGGCGAGCACGCTCGGCTTCGAGGGCCTGGTGGAGCGCGTCCAGGAGTACGCTCCAGACCGCGTGGCGCGCATCACCGAGGTGCCGGCCGAGACCATCGAGACGCTCGCCCGGGAATACGCCACCACCCGCCCCGCGTTCATCCGGATCGGGAATGGATTGCAGCACCACGACAACGGCGGGATGGCGGTTCGGGCCATCGCGTGTCTGCCCGGCCTCGTTGGCGCGTGGCGGGACGTGGGCGGCGGGGCGATGAAGAGCAACGCCGGGTATGCCACGATGAACGACGCCGCCCTGTTCCGACCGGAGCTTCTTGGCGGCCGGCAGCCGCGTACCATCAACATGAACCAGCTCGGCAGCGCCCTGACCGAGCTGGCCGACCCACCGG
This sequence comes from Chloroflexota bacterium, assembly GCA_020850535.1. Classification (NCBI taxonomy): domain Bacteria; kingdom Bacillati; phylum Chloroflexota; species Chloroflexota bacterium. The sequence goes on along the minus strand of JADZEM010000014.1, from coordinate 9,707 downwards.
TCAAGGCCATCGTCGTCTACAATGCCAATCCGGCGGTCGTTGCGCCAGATCAGACCAGGGTCCTCGCGGGGTTTGAGCGCGAGGATCTCTTCACCGTCGTCCACGAGCAGTTGCTGACGGATACCGCTCGGTACGCCGACATCCTTCTGCCCGCCACGACGCACTTCGAGCAGACAGACCTGTATTCCAGCTTCTGGCACCTCTACCTGAACCTCGCACAGCCGGTCATCGCGCCGCTCGGCGAGGCGAAGTCGAACGTCGAGTTCTTCTCGTTGCTCGCACGGCGGCTCGGCTTCGAGGACGCCTGCTTCCAAGACGACGCCGAGACCATGATCGAGCAGGCCCTCGACAACCCGGCCAACCCGTTCCTCGACGGCATCACGCTGGACCGTCTCAAGGCTGAGGGTCCAGTCCGGCTGGCCGTCGAGACGCCCCATCCGGCCTACGCGGATGGGCAGTTTCCTACACCGTCAGGTAAGATCGAGTTCTTCTCCGCGAAGATGGCCGCATCCGGACACGACCCCTTACCGACGCATACACCGTTGACTGAGGGGGGCGACGGCGAGCAGCCGCCAGACGGAGCGTATCCACTCCTCTTCATCACCCCCCCGAATCACTTCTTCTTGAACTCAACGTACGCCAATATGCCTTCCAACATCCGCTCGGAAGAGCGGCCTCGCCTGGAGATCCACCCCGACGATGCCCGCAGTCGAAGCATCGTCGATGGTGCATCCGTGCGGGTGTTCAACGAGCGGGGCGATGTCCAGCTTGAAGCGTCCCTGACCGATGACGTGCGGCCAGGAGTCGTGGTGAGCCGTGGGCTGTGGTGGGGACGGCATTCAGCAGGAGGACGAGGCGTCAACGCGACGACGCCGCAACGGCTGGCCGACATGGGCGGCGGCGCAACGTTCTTCTCAAACCTGGTTGAGGTCAGCTTGCTCTCAGCCGGACAGCTCTCGGGCGGTCCCCCATGACCGTCAGACGAGCGCACACCCACCCCCTGCCCGAAGCCACGCGTGGGCCTTGAGAGAGGAGACAACGCATGGTCACTGGACGAAGCAACCACACGACAACTGGTAGTCACGCAGTAGCACGAGCACCCCGAGACATCAGCCGGGCGCCGCTCGTGAGCAGTACATAGGAGAAGGGATGGCTAAGAGCCTGAAGGAAGCGCTGCTGGAGAAGTTCGCCGATCTCCAACAGCTGGGAATCGCACCGACGACGGCGCCTGTCGAGGATGACGGGCCGGCCGTGGTCGTCGAGATGGGCCCGGACTCGTACGGCGAAGGTGGCGGACGGCGCCAGCGTGGCGGCCGTGGCGGCATGTACGACGACGACCGGCGCGGCGGCGCGGACATGCCGTTCCGTGCCCGTGCCAACCGTGGCGGACCACCAGCTGGCCGTGGCGGTCGTAGCGGTGGTGGTGGTGAGCGCGGCGGTGGCGATCGCGGACGCGGTCCGGCTGGCGGCGGCGAGCGCTTCCGGCGGCCCGAGCGCGGTGGCGAGCGAGCCGCCCTCGAGGGCATGCCGATGCCCGGCCCGGCTCCGCGCCCGCCGTTCAGCGGCGGTCCGGGTGGCCCGCGCCCGCCGTTCGGCGACCGGCCGGCTGGCCCGCGCCCGCCATTCGGCGACCGGCCGGCTGGCCCACGCCCGCAGTTCGGGGATCGTGGTCCGCGTCCGGCTGGCCCCGGCGGCCCGCCAATGGGCGACCGTGGCCAGCGACCCGCCGGTCCCGGCGGTCCTGCCGGCCCCGGCATGAGCCCGGATCTCCGCGCGCAGCAGCAGGCCGAGCGCCGACGGCGTGAGGCCGGCCAGCGCGAGGAGCTGCTGGCCCTCATCGCGCAGCACAGCGGCGCGGAGGCCACGCCTGAGGCGTTCGACAAGTTCCTGGCGGATCTGACCGTCGAGACGGGTGCGCTGCCGGAGATCGGACGCGTGCTCGACGCCGTCAAGCTGGCCAACAGCATCGAGGCAGCCAAGGTCGGCAACGCCGTGCGTCAGCTCTTCCGCCGGCCGCGCCCGCGTCCGGCTGGGGCTCCTGGTGCGCCAGCCGCGCGGCCAGCACCCGCCCAGGCGACGGCAGCGCCAGCACCGGCCGCCGAGGCTCCGGTCGCCGAGGCACCTGTTGCTGAGGCGCCGGTCGCCGAGGCACCTGTTGCTGAGGCACCTGTTGCTGAGGCACCGGCCGCTCAGGTGCCGGTCGCCGAGGCGCCGGTCGCTGAGGCACCTGTTGCCGAGGCGCCGGTCGCCGAGGCTCAGGCAGAGGAAGCGTCTGCCGAGACGGCTCCTGAGGGGGCGTCGAGCTAGAATCGCGCACCGGTGCGGGCCGGCACGCTCGGCCCACACCGGACCACACATCAGCTGTCAGATCGACGGGGCGTGTCAGCCGACACGCCCCGTCTTTGTGCCTGGCCCGTGGCAGGGCGATCGCACGTTCGTTGATGTTCCCGCAACGCCGTGAAGCGCGCAGTCGGGGGTTGAAACCCCCGCCTACACTCACTCCGTCGCTGCGCGACGGACGCCGGGAGCAGCGGCGACAGGTGAGACCGGAGCGTCGCGAAGCGACTGCAGGATGGTAGGCGGGGCTTTCAAGCCCCGACGGCGCTGCGCGACCCGCTCAACGTGCAATCGCCCTGGGCCCGTGGGCGTCGCGCCTGGGGGTATCGCGCCTGGGGGTGTCTGGCCCCGGGATGTTTCAGCCGCCGCCACGATGCAGCGCCGCCATGCCACCGCATCTGGCCTCCCCAGTGTCAGACACGACGACACGAGCCGGGCCATTGACGGGAACACGCCCCGGGGTGTAGAGTTCCCACAGACCCCCTCCCAGGGGGTGGGGATACACCACCATGCAAGCATCCAAGCCAGAGGTTCTCAAGCGGCTGGCCTACATCGAGGGCCACCTCAAGGGCATCCGCAAAATGGTCGAGGAAGACCAGTACTGCGTTGACGTGCTCAAGCAGACCTACGCCGTCAAGCGCGCCATCGACAAGCTCGAAGGGCTCTTGCTGACGGGCCATCTCAACGGCTGCGTCCGCGAAGGCTTCAAAGACGGCCGCGACCAGCAGATCATCGACGAGCTTGGCGAGCTCTTCGATCTGTCACGGCGGTGAAGCCATGGCCACGAACCTGACCACCAGCCCTGAACAGCAGACATCAGCCGCCACGCTGGGCGCGGCCTCCGTGCCCACCGCCTCCGCGCCCGGCGCACCCCCGGCCGCCACCACAACCGAGGTCACCTTCCCCGTCACCGGCATGACCTGCGCCTCGTGCGTGCACCGCATTGAGAAGCGCGTCGGCAAGGTGGAGGGCGTCCAGGACATCAGCGTCAACCTCGCCACCGAGAAGGCCCACGTCGTCTTCGATCCGAGCCTCGTGGGCTTCCCAGACCTTGTGGCGGCCGTCGAGAAGGCCGGCTACGGCGTCGGCGAGCTGGACGCGCCCGCGCCGGCTCCAGTCCTGTCCGAACCAGCATCCCCAACTCTGGTCCCCTCTGCATCGGCGCTCCCCCGCGCGGCTTCGGATCGTGGGGCGCCGGGCAAGGTCGCTGCGCCAGACCGCCACGAGCTGGCCCGCCAGCACGAGATCGACGATCTGAAGCGCAAGTCGCTGGTCAGCCTCGTCGTCGGCCTCGCGATGATGGCGTTGATGTACCTGCCGCTCAACCTCGACCACCTGCTCATCGCGCCGGTCCTGCTGATCGCCGCGACCGTCGTGCAGGCGTGGGCCGGGGCTGGCTTCTACCGCGCCGCCTGGGCGGCCGGGAAGCATGGCAGCACCAACATGAACACGCTGGTGACCGTGGGGACCAGTGTCGCCTACGGCTACAGCGCGTTCGTGACCCTCTGGCCGAGCCTCGCCCAGCGCTGGGGCTTCCCGTTCCACCTGTACTACGAGTCAGCGGTCATCATCATCGCGCTGATCCTGATGGGCCGCTGGCTGGAGGCCCGTGCCAAGAAGCAGACGGGCGCGGCCATCAAAGCCCTGATGGGGCTTCAGGCGAAGACGGCGCGTGTCGTCCGCGACGGCCAGGAGCAGGACATTCCCATCGAGCAGGTCCGCGTAAGCGACCTCGTGCGAGTACGCCCCGGCGAGAAAGTACCCGTCGACGGCGTGATCCGTGAGGGCCGCTCCGCCCTCGACGAGAGCATGCTGACCGGCGAGAGCCTGCCCATCGACAAGGGCCCAGGCGACGCCGTGATCGGCGCGACCCTGAACACGACCGGCGGCTTCCTGTTCGAGGCGACAAAGGTCGGTCGGGACACCACGCTCGCGCAGATCGTGCGGCTGGTGGAGGACGCGCAGGGCTCGAAAGCGCCGATCCAGCGGCTCGCAGACACGATCTCGGGCTACTTCGTGCCGGCCGTGCTGGTCCTGGCCGTCCTCAACTTCGCCGGCTGGCTGCTGCTGACCGGCAACCTGACCAGCGCCCTGACCACCACCATCGCCGTGCTGATCATCGCCTGCCCCTGCGCGCTCGGGCTGGCGACGCCGACGGCCATCATGGTCGGGACCGGCAAGGCCGCCGAGCATGGCATCCTGATCCGGGGTGGCGAGGCCCTGGAGCAGGCCCGGAAGATCGACGCGATCGTCCTCGACAAGACCGGCACGCTGACGCGCGGCAAGCCGTCCGTCGTGGACATCGTGACGGACGACCACGACGCTGACCGCCTTCTGAGGCTGGCAGCGGCGGTGGAAGTCGCGTCGGAGCATCCGCTCGGCTCGGCCATCGTCGAGCGGGCGCGGTCGCAGGGACTCCAGCTGCCGGCCGTTCAGGCGTTCGCGTCCATCACCGGGCGCGGCGTGCACGGCACGGTGGAGGGCGTGCCCGTGCTCGTCGGCAACCGCGCACTGCTGGCCGATGCCGGCATCGACCCGAGCATGCTTGACCAGCAAGCCGCAACGGCGGCCGGGCGCGGGGCGACCCCGATGTACGTTGCCACGGACGGCCGGGCCGCCGGGCTGATCGCCGTGGCCGACACACTACGGCCAGAGTCACCTGAGGCCGTCGCGCAGCTCAAGGCCCTGGGGCTGGATGTCTGGATGGTGACCGGCGACAACCGCGCCACCGCCGAGGCCATCGGGCGTGAGGTCGGCATCGAGCGGATCATGGCCGACGTCCTGCCCGCCGACAAGGCCGATCAGGTACGCCGGCTGCAGGCCGAAGGCCGCACCGTGGCGATGGTCGGCGACGGCATCAACGATGCGCCAGCGCTCGCCCAGGCCGATCTCGGCATCGCCATCGGGACCGGCGCCGACGTGGCGATGGCCGCCTCGGACATCACGCTGATCGGCGGCGATCCGCGCGCCATCGTGACCGCCATCGCCCTCTCGCGCAAGACGGTCAGCGCCATCAAGCAGGGGCTGTTCTGGGCGTTCGCCTACAACGTCCTGCTGGTGCCGGTGGCGATGGGCGCGCTCTACCCCCTGTTCCGGGTGCTGCTCGATCCTGCCCTGGCCGCCGCCGCCATGGCGATGAGCAGCGTCAGCGTGGTCACCAACGCCCTGCGCCTGCGCGGCTTCCGCCGGCCGGCCACTGCTGAGGCGATCTTGCATCCGCCCTTCGGCGAGCGTGTCCGCGAGTACGCCTACCTCGTGGTGATCGCGCTGGTCGCGCTCGGGGTTGGCGCGCTGGCACTGGCGTTCGCCCAGCCGATGGACGCGCCCACCAGCAGCGAGAGCCACGCCGCCATGCCGCCCAGCACTGGCGCGGCTGCTGGCGATGCCGGTACAGGCGCCACGGGCGCACGCACGGCACAGAGCGGGCGGCCGGCGGGCCAGACCAGCGGGACGCGGGTAGACGTGGCGCTGCCGAGCGCCATCATGGCCGGCCAGCCGGTGCAGATCGGCTACCAGTTCCTCGACCAGGGCACGGGACAGCCCGTCTCGGACATCGTGGACAGCCACGAACGGCCCGTCCACCTGATCGCCGTGAGCCGCGACCTGCGCGAGTTCCAGCATGTCCACCCGGCCCCGACCGGCGCAGCCGGCCAGTACGGGCTGGCGGTCACGTTCCCGGCGGCCGGCGACTACCTCCTCTTCGGGGAAGCTGTGCGGACCGGCGGCCCGCAGGTCGTGGACCGCCGCGAGGTGCGGGTCGGAACGGCGAGCGGCGCAGCGCCCGCCTCGGCTGGACAGCCGGCCGCCACCCTGGCCGAGGATCTTTCGCCGAAGACGTTCGGGGCGATCCGCCTCTCGCTGTCGGGCACGGAGCGCATTCGAGCCGGCCAGGAGACGACGCTCACCCTGCGCGCGGAGAACCGCACGACCGGCCGCCCGATCCAGAACCTGCAGCCGTACCTGGGCGCGCCGGCCCACGCCGTGGTGCTCTCGGCGGACGGCAGCCAGTTCACGCACGCCCATGGCGAGCTGCCCTCATCTGACGGCACTTCTGCCGCTGCCGACGGTCACGCGGCTGCCGACAGTCACACGACGGGTGCTGCTGATAGTCACGCGGCAACATCGCACGCACCAGCCACGTCGGGCTTCGGGCCAGAGATCGCCGTGCATCACACCTTTCCGGCCCCCGGCCTCTACAAGCTCTGGGCGCAGCTCAAGAACGCCGACGGCGAGGTGATGACGGCAGACTTCGTCGTCCGCGTACCGTGAGGCCTGCCACCGAGCAGGGCTGCATTCCAGCCGCCGTACTGCATCCACCCCACCGAGCCGAGTCTCTCGGCTGACTCTCGTCCCAGGAGGACCGTTCCGATGGCAACCACCGTGCTCAGCGTCCCGACGATCTCGTGCCACCACTGCGAGAAGACGATCACCGAGGCCCTCACGCCACTGACTGGCGTGAGCAGCGTTCGCGTGGACATCCCGAGCAAGCAGGTGACCGTGGACTACGACGCCTCGGCCACCGGTGTCGAGCAGTTCAAGGACGTGCTGGCCGAGGAGGACTACCCGGTCGAGTCGGCAAGCTAGGAGAGAGAAGGCCCTCACCCCCGGGTGAGGGCCGTCGTCGCGCTCGCGGCTCAGTCTTCCTTGACCAGCTCCCCCTTGCGCGCCCGCAGGTGGACGGTGTCCTCCTGCACACGCAGGATCTGCTCGGGCTCGACGTAGCGGTCTGTGCCGAAGAAGAAGCCGCCGTCCACCTTGATGTAACCCGTCCTCAACAGGCGGGCACGCATCGGCCCTGGCACATCCGGCTCGCGCTCGTCGCCGGCCACCGCCTCTGCCAGGTCGCCCATCAGCCCGGTGTCCTGCAGCTCGTTGCCGGCCTCGGTCGCGGCGCCGGGGTCGCCCATCTTGACGAACTCGACCTTGCCGACCTTCTCGCCGTCGCTGTCCACAACCGTCATGCCCTCGCGGACCATCTCAATCGGCCCGACGTTCACGACCGACGCGTCATTCACGATACGCTTCGCCACGATCTGCCTCCCAACAGCCGAGCCATGACGGCTCGGCGATACGGCCCCGTCCGCCGTGTCGGCAGCGTGACCGCTCAACCGTCCCCAGAAGCACATTCCGTTCCGCAGGCCGATTCCGGGCCAGAATCGCAGTGAGTGCGGTGGCGCGGTCAGTATCATGAGGTGAGGGACGGCGGCCGGAGGACTCGCGCGAGCCAGCCGTCCGCTGTGAGGAGGGTCTGGCACGATGGCCGGCATCTACGTCCTCAAGCCGGCATTTCAGCGCTCGCTGGGTGGCATCGAGCGCTGGCTGGTGGCACGGCGCGTCCATCCTGACTGGATCACCGGCGCGGCGCTGGCCCTCTCGGTCGGCGGCGGCCTGGCGATCTACGCCGCGCCAGAGCGGCTCTGGCTGCTGGCTCTCATTCCCGTGGTGGCCGTCGTGCGGACGGCGCTCAACGCCCTGGATGGCCTCGTGGCCCGAAACACCGGGCTGGCCCGTCCCTGGGGCGAGGTCTTCAACGAGCTGTCGGATCGGGTTGCGGACGTGGCCCTGCTCGGCGGGTTGGCGCTGGCGTCGCCCAGCAGCCTCGTGCTGGGCGCCTGCGCCATCATCATGATGCTCCTCTCCAGCTACCTCGCCATTCTCAGCAAGGCAGCCGGCGGCCGCCGGCAGTACATGGGTCCGATGGGCAAGGCCGACCGCATGGTGCTGCTGGCCGTCGGGACGCCGCTCGGGTTCTGGCTGCCGCTGACGTGGGTCTACAACGGGCTGCTCGTGATCCTGCTGGTCGGCTGTCTCATCACGCTGGCACGGCGCGCACAGGCCACCTACGCCGACCTCCAGGCGGTTGGCTAGCCGATGCAGCCCATGCCACCGATGCAGCCCATGCCACCGATGCCGATGCAACCCATATCGCCCACGCCGCCCCCGTCATCCGCCCTGCTCGCCAACCCGCTGGCCGATCCGCTGTTCTGGCCGACAGCCATCACCCTCGGGAGCATCCTGGGGGCCGGCCTGCTCCTGCTGCTGCTCGTCGAGCGCCGCCATCTCCGTGAGCTGCCACAGCGAACGCTCTTTCAGCGCTGGGCCGTCTGGGCCGTCATCGCGCCGGCCTTCTCGCTGGCGGTCCTGGGCGGCCACCTGACGATGCTGCTGCTCACCGCGCTGATCGTCTGGCAGGGCCTCCGCGAGTACGCCCGGCTGGTGCAGCTTCCCCCGTTGTACGCGACGGTCCTGCTGGTGCTGGGGCTGCTGGCGCTGCCGCTGGCCCTGCTCTCGCCGGACGCCCTGTTTGGCTACCTGCCGCTCTTCCTGATCGTCGGGACGCTCCAGCCGCTGCTCACCCAGGATGTGAAGGCGGGCGTCCGCACCTTCGCGCTGGCGGCCTTCGGGTTCGCCTACCTGCCGCTGCTGCTCGGGCACCTCGTGCTGATCCACCGCTGGCTGCCGGGCGGCCCGGGCATCCTGCTGGTCATCGCGCTGGCGACGGCGCTGTCGGACGTGGGCGCGTTCACCGTCGGCAAACTGATCGGCAAGCACCGATTGTCGCCCATCATCAGCCCCAACAAGACCTGGGAAGGCGTCATCGGGAACATCCTCGGGGCGGCGCTCGGCACGTGGCTGCTGGCGTTCGCCCTGCCGCCCGGGCTGCCGCTCTGGGTGACGCTCCTGCTGCCAGTGGTGATCGCGGTCGGGGCCGTCTGGGGCGACCTGCTCGAATCGCTGATCAAGCGCGAGCTGGGCGTGAAGGATGCTGGCGCCTGGCTGCCCGGATTCGGTGGCCTGCTGGATCGCGCCGACAGCCTCGTCGTGACGATCCCGCTGATCTACCACCTGGCGCGGCCGTTCCTCTGAGCGTCATCCACCCCATCAGAGAGGCCCCCATTCACTCATGCAGACCATCCCCGAGCTGATTGAGGACGTCGCCGTCCGCTACGGCCGCCGGCCGGCCCTGGGCATCCGCGTCGGCCTGCGAACCGAGGTCTGGAGCTACCAGGACGTGCTGCGCGGCATGCGGGTCGTCGCCGAGCGGCTGGGCGCGCGGGGAGTCCAGCCCGGCGACCGCGTCATGATCCTGGCGCCGAACTCACCGTACCTCGTGCTCAGCATGCTTGGAGCCTGGGCCGCCGGGGCCGTGCTCGTGCCCATCGACCTGCGCACGCCGTCCGACGTGATGGCGCGCATCCGCGAGCAGACCGAGCCGGTGCTGATCGTCACCGACCTGCCGGACGCCGTGCCCGGCCTGCCGAGCGTCCGCCCGAGCGACCTGGCCGCAGGAGAGGCCCTCATCCCCCGATGGCTGGAGAAGGCCCTCACCCCCCGATGGCTGGAGAAGGCCCTCACCCCCCAGCCCCCTC
>JADZEM010000013.1 GCA_020850535.1 Chloroflexota bacterium | reverse complement strand
TTGAAAGCCCCGCCTACGATCCTGCAGTCGCTGCGCGACGCGCCAGTCGCACCAGTGCCGGCCGTTCCCGACGGCCGTCGCGCAGCGACGGTGTGACTGTAGGCGGGGACTTCAGTCCCCGACCGCCTGTTCTATGATGCTTCGGGTACACCAATGAACAGGCGATCGCCCTGAGGCAGGCGCTGAGTTCGCTGCCTCCGTGGCGTTCTATGAAGCACAATCAGTCGGTCTTGGCACTCGATTTGGGCAGGCGATTGAGTCTACGGTTCTTCGGATTCGTCGCTATCCAGAAAGCGGCACCCCAATCGGCATGGGCGTGAGACGCTCACTCGTTCCCCGGTTTCCGTACGCAGTGATCTACCAATAGTCTGGGAGTTCGCTCGTCATCCTGGCTGTCGCCCACACTCGGCGGCACCCAACGTACTGGCAGCACAGGCAATAAGGGTGGCCCCATCGAACGCTCGGTGGGGCCACCTCCGCAGTGCAATCTGGTGATCAGAGGGTGGACACTTTCAGCGTGTCGAGCAGGTAGCGCCAGTTGATCCGCAGCTTGTCCTCGTAGGTGCCTTCGCCCTCGGCCGGGCGCGGTGGGTCCAGGTCGAGGGTGATCCAGCCCTCGTAACCGCGCTCCAGCAGCAGCGCCCAGATCCCTTCGTGATCCACGCCGCCGGCCCCGAGATCCTTGTAGAGAATCTCCCTGGCGTGCGCTTCCTTCGTCGGGGTGGGGCCGGTGAAGCCACGGTACGAGGCCTTCGTGTCCTTCCAGTGGATCGCGGCGACGCGGTCGTAGTACTGGCGGATCAGCTCGAGCGGATCGCCGCCGCCCAGGTTCAGGTGGGCCGTGTCCGGCAGCAGGTAGACGTACCGAGGATCGGTCAGCTCCATCAGCCGGTGGATCTCGTGCGGGCGCTCGATTGGCCCCCAGATGTGCGGGTGCGGCGCCAGCTTGACGCCCAGGTCGGCCGTCGCGCGGCCAAGCCGATTGAGCGAGTCGGCCAGCACCTCCAACTGCGCGTCCGTGGTGCCCCCGGGCGGCCGGTTGCCCATGTTGATCTTGAAGTGCTTGCAGCCGAAGACCGGGTACAGCTTGCGGACCCAGGCGATGTGGTCGTCGATGGTCTCCTGGCGCAGATCAGGATCGATGAAGTCGACCGGCCGGCCGTTGACCTCGTTGCGGTTCGAGATGGTGACCAGCGTGACGTTGTTGCGGTCGAGGACGGCCTTCAGCTCCTGGGAGCGTTCGAGGTACGGGCGCGATGAGCTGCCGTAGATCTCGATGCCCGGAAAGCCGAGCGCGTGGATCAGCTCGATGTGTGCATCCTCGATCGGGCCGAAGATGGCCGTGCCGACGGCGAAGTGCGGCCGCGGGCGGGGTGCGGAGCTCTGCGTCATGGCGCTCCTCCATTCAGCGTGCGTGTGCGCACACGGGTCAGCATGCGTGTGCGCGCAGGGGGTGGTCGCCTCCAGCGGCGGGGAGGTCTCAGAGCGGGCGTCAGCGCTGACCGTCCGCCTGAGAGTATGGGATGGGATCTCTCGAAAGGATGCTGCCGCATGCCAGCGGCCGGATGCCATCCTGCAGATGCAGCGGCCCCACTCCCCGTAAAGCGCGGGGACCGGTCGAGGCGCGCGGTATCATCATGGAAGAGGCCGCGCGTCGTGGCGCACGCTCGGGTGCGCCACCCCGTCTGCGATGCTGTGCAGGCTGCGCGGCGGAGGACCGATGTCACCTGCCCTGATTCAGACCCTGCTGGGGCTCGTCGGCCCGCTCCTGTTCTTCGGCTTCGTCGCCGTCTGGTTCTTTACCGCTGCCGTCAAGATCGTGCAGGAGTACGAGCGCGGCGTCGTGTTCCGTCTGGGGCGGCTGGTCGGGGCGCGTGGTCCTGGCCTGATCCTGTTGATCCCGAAGATCGAGCGGATGGTCAGGGTGGATCTGCGCGTCATCACGCTGGACGTGCCGGCCCAGGAGGCGATCACCCGCGACAACGTGACGGTCAAGGTCAACGCCGTCGCCTACTTCCGGGTGGTCGAGCCGACGCGCGCCATCGTCTCGGTAGTGGACTACCGCCGCGCCACCTCGCTGATGTGCCAGACGAGCCTGCGGAGCATTCTCGGGCAGTCCGACCTGGACACGCTGCTGTCGAGTCGGGACGAGATCAACGCCCAGCTCCAGCGGCTGATCGACGAGCAGACCGAGGCCTGGGGCATCAAGGTCACCAGCGTCGAGGTGCGGGACGTCGAGCTGCCGGAGTCGATGCAGCGGGCGATGGCCCGGCAGGCCGAGGCCGAGCGCGAGAAGCGGGCCAAGCTGATCCACGCCCAGGGCGAGTTCGCAGCATCGGAGCGGCTGGCCGAGGCGGCGCGCATCATCAGCGCCGAGGACGGCGGCCTCCAGTTGCGGTACCTGCAAACGCTCGGCCAGATCGCCAACGACCGACAGGCGACGATCTTCTTCCCGCTGCCCATCGACGTGACGCGCGGCTTCGGCGGCGACGGCCATGCGAACGGCAACGGGACGGAGCCGCGTCCGTCAACGGCGCCGCCCACGGCGCCCGAGCGGCCGACTCCCCGCCCGTCGCCGCGCCCGGACTTCGATAGCGGAGCCTGAGACTGTCCATCTCGCCATCCAGCCTCATGCTACACTCGTAGGACGAGGCGTCTATGTCATTCACCGTCGATGATTTTGAAGACTTGCTCCGCCTGCTCTACGAGCGACCTGAGTGGCGGAACCGACTCCGCGAGCTGATCCTGCCGCCAGAGCTCTTTGAGTTGCCCAGAATCGCCAACGAGTTGGCCGAAGTCAACCGTGCCGAACGCGAGCGCGTGGCGAAGCTGGAAGCCGAGCAGCAGGCCACACGCCAGGAGCTACACGAGGGATTCGCCCAGACCGGCGCTCGCATTGACCGGGTTGAGGGGCGGCTGGATCGCGCGGAGGCGAGTTGACCGAGTTCCGCACGGAGACCGCTGCGCGCTTCGACCGCGTGGACGAGCGCTTCGACCGCGTGGACGAGCGGCTTGGCTATGTTGACGCGCGCGGGAGGCGGACGAATGACAGTCTCGGCATCCTCAAGGGAAACACCATGGAGGAGCGGTACCGTGGGCGTTCGCGCACGTACTTCGGCGAGTTGCTGGAGCAGCCAGTCACCCTCTCCATCGCCGAGTTCGACGAGTTTGCCGCGCAGCAGGTGACCGAAGGCCGTCTCCTGCCTGCTGAGGCGCGACGCCTCGGCCGCGCAGACTTGCTCGTGCGCGGAACGGTGGCCGGCTCGCCCAAATACCTCGTGGTCGAGGCGTCATGGGCGTTGAATCAGGAGGATGTCGAACGCGCGGCAGACCGGGCAGCACTGCTTCGCAAGGCCGGTCATGACGCCCAGGGTGTCGTCGCAGGATGGCGTATTCAACCCGCCGCGCTCGATCTGGCCGAGCGGATGGGTGTCGCGCGCATCATCGAGCGCGAGCTTGATGGCCTCGATCCCACTGGTGGCGACGACGACGAACTGTAGCCCCTGCGTCCATAGCGCGTCCGCCGGGAGGACGGCCGACCCCACGGCCGGCTACCCTATCCCCCGCTGGCAGCTGGCCGGCGGAGGTTTTCCCGATGGCGCGACGAGCCTTCCTCGGTGTTGATTGTGGGACGCAGTCCACCAAGGCCCTGCTGGTGGACGCCGAGACGCTCGCGCCGCTGGCCGTTGGACGGGCCGCCCATGCGCTGATCTCCCGCGAGGATGGCACCCGCGAGCAGCACCCGACGTGGTGGATCGATGCGCTCCAGGTGGCCGTCCGCGAGGCGCTGGCCGAGGCTGGCCCCGTCGAGGTGGCCGGCATCGGCGTGTCTGGACAGCAGCACGGGATGGTCTGCCTCGACGCCGAGGACCGCCCGTTGCGGCCCGCCAAGCTCTGGAACGACACCAGCACGGCGGCGGACTGCGCCTGGCTGACCCGCAAGCTCGGCGGCCACAATGCCGTCCTCGGGCTGATCGGCAACACCATGTTGCCGGGCTACACTGCCCCAAAGATCTCCTGGTTCCACCGCTCGGAGCCAGCGCTGTACAACCAGACAGCCCGCATCTGCCTCCCGCACGACTATCTGAACCTCTGGTTGACGGGCTCCTTCGTCACCGAGCCGGGCGACGCCTCCGGCACGGCCTACTTCGAGCCGAAGGGGCGGACCTACCAGCCGGCCGTGCTGGGCCTGCTCGACGGCTCGCGGGACTGGGCGCGAACCCTGCCGCCGATACTGCCGTCGCTGTCGCAGATCGGGGCGCTGCGGCCGGCGGCAGCCGAGGCGTTGGGGCTGAGGGCCGGCATCCCCGTCAGCGGCGGGGGCGGCGACAACGCCTGTGCGGCCATCGGCATCGGGGCGACGCGGCCCGGTCCGACCGTCGTCAGCCTCGGCACCTCGGGGACGGTCTTCGCGCACATGGCGACCCCGGGTCTCGATCCGCAAGGGGAGGTCGCGGCCTTCTGCGATTCCACGGACGGCTGGCTGCCGCTGGTCTGCACCCTCGGCTGCACCGTCGCCTCGGAGTGGGTGCGCGGCCTGTTCGGGTTGTCGCACGCGGGCATGGAGGTCGCGCTGGTGCGGACCGAGCCGGGCACCGGCCCGGTCTTCCTGCCACACCTCGAAGGCGAGCGCACCCCCGATCTGCCAGCGGCAGCCGGCCTCTTCGCGGGGCTGCGGACGGCCCACACGCCGAACCACCTGGTGCGGTCCGTGCTGGAGGGTGTGACCTTCGGGCTGGCCTACGGGCTGGATGCCCTCAAGCGCACGGGCGTCGAGCCGACGGCGATCACGCTGGTCGGCGGCGGCTCGGCCTCGAATGGCTGGGCGCAGCTCTGCGCGGACATCTTCGAGCTGCCGGTGCAGCGACCGGCCGTCACCGAGGCGGCGGCGCTCGGGGCGGCTCTCCAGGCCCGCTGGGTGGTGGACGACGCTCCCGCGCCGACGCCGCAGTCGGCAGCAATCTGGGAGCCGCGTCCGTCCGAGGCACTGGTGGCCGCCCGCGAGCGCGCCAGCGAGCTGCGGACGCTGGCGGCCGAACGGGGGCTGTGAGCGGCGTTGTCGGTTGTCGGTCACAGGTGTCCGTCATCGGTTGTCCATCGCTTCTGGCTCACGGCTGACCATGTGACACATGGTCGCTACGGCCACCGTCGCGGTTCTTGCCCACGAACGACCGTTCGGTGTATATACTGGAAGACGCGCCGCCGGACGACTCGACGAACGAGCCCGGCGCACGATATTGCGTCCTTCCCCCTGCTCGCGTTGCTTGGCGAGAGATGTGCTCGCTCCTGACGACGCGGCAATCGGCTCTGCCGCGCGCGTTTCTGCCGGCTGGGGCTGACATCGTAGCCTGACGCCGCACGACCGTTCCGCGCGTGCACCGAAGCCAGACCAGTGCCTGGGTGATCTGTGAACGCCCTGGCGGCTACGTCTTCCGGTGCCTGTGTTCTTCGCTTCTCCCGCCTGCCCGGAGCCGCCGGGCGGCCAACCCACACCAGCGTGTAGGGAAACGTATGCCATTTCCTCGTCGTGGACGACGACGGCCCTTCATCAACTCCCGCTGGCAGGTGCGCCGGCTCGACTGTCTCTGCCTCTACCTGTCCACCAACGTCCGCACCATGCTGACGGCCTGGATGAAGATCTACGGCGAGACCAACGACGTGCCCGGCCTCGTGTCCGGCCCGATCGAGGTCCGCTTCCGCCGCCTGCGCGAGCACACCGGCGCTGACATCTTCCTCCTCTGGACGACGCCCGAGCACTGGGCGGGCGGCGAGGCCCTCTCCCTCTGGATCCCCGCGATGGGCCTGGCGCTGGAGTGCCGCGTTGACGCGGGCAAGCTGGTGGTGGACAAGGCTCGCCCCACCACGGACGAAGAGCGCGATCCGCGCCGTCAGCGCAGCGCCATCGGCATGGAGCTTCGGCCCGAGCGCATCGAGCTGCCGCCGCCCGACGACACCGGCGAGAACCCGAGCGCCGGCCTCGTATCCGCGTTCGAGCGCCTGCTCGACCGTCGCTGGACGAGCTTCGTCGATCCGCTGCGTGAGGCCCTGGAGGCCGAGGCGCGCGACGACACGGCCCGCGCCGAGCGGCTCGCGACCCCGTATGCCGTCGCCACGCCGCGCATCGGCAGCCAGAGCGAGTCCGACCCGTACCGCCTGTCCGGGGTGGAAGCCTCGGCGGTGGCCGCCTTCGACGAGGGCGAGTGGCTCGATCTGGTGGACACCAGGGGCCGGGTGATCTCCTCGGCGCGGCTGGTCCGCATCGACCCGGCCGAGGGCACAATGGACGTGGACGTGCGCGGCGCCGATCCGCCGTCCGAGGGGGTGGTGCGCCCGCGCCCGCAGACGCAGATCCTGGCCCAGAAGCGCGCCATCCTTGAGGAGCTGGACAACCCGACCGGCGGCCTTGCGAACGCCGTCCGGCTGGTGGCGTCGCCAGCCTCGTTGCCGCCGCCCCAGCGCCGCCGCCCGGCCGAGTTCGTCAACCGGCTGGTGGCCCAGAACAAGAGCCAGGTGCGGGCCGTCTCGCTGGCCCTCGGGCTGGAAGAGGGCCAGGCGCTGATGGTGCAGGGGCCGCCCGGTACGGGGAAGTCCACCACCCTGGCCGAGATCCTGGGACAGCTCGTCACCCGAGACACGAACGTCACCGTCCTGGTCTGCTCGCACTCGAACCACGGCGTGGACAACCTGCTGCTGAAGACGCTGCCGTACCTGGACACGGTGCCCGGCCTCGCCATCGCGCGCGTCGGCCTGTTCGACCGGGTCCATCCGCAGGCACGCCCGCACTACGTCCCGCCCGGCGAGGATCTGGGCGCATTCAACGTCGTCTTCACCACGGTGGATGCGTTGGCGCTCCAGGTGGAGGCCGGCGGTCGCACCTACGACTACGCCGTGCTGGACGAGGCGAACCGCGCCTCGATCCTGGACTCGCTGATCCCGCTGGTGCGTGGCCGGCGCTTCATCCTGGTGGGCGACCATCTCCAGTTGCAGCCGGTCCTCTCGGAGGCCGAGGAGCAGCTCCGGCTGGAGCCGGCCGTCGGGAACACCTCGGCGATTGGCAAGAGCCTGTTCGCGTGGCTGCGCGAGCGGCGGTTCCCAGAGGCGGCCACCGTCTTCCTGGACGAGCAGAACCGCATGCACCCGCTCATCGCGGGGCTGATCTCCGAGGTCTTCTACGAGGGCAAGCTGCGCTCTGGCCGACGCGCGCCGCGCCGCGTGGCCGACGTGCCGATCTTCCCGTCTGCAGTGACCTGGGTGGACACGCGCGGCCTGCACGGTCTGCGCGAGGCCAGAGGTCGCGGGGCGTCGCTGGTGAACGTCCCCGAGGCGCGGCTGGTGGCGACCATCGCGCGGCACATCCTGGGGAGCTCCCAGAAGGAAGTGGAGGTCGGCGTCATCTCGGCGTACGCCGAGCAGACGGCGCTGCTCCGACGACTGCTGCTGCATCGCAACAACCAGCGCGGCCCCCAGAACGGCACGGGCAAGAGCGGTCAGCTCGACCGCGCCGCCCTCAAGCTGCTGGAGATCGACACGGTTGACGCCTTCGAGGGCCGCGAGAAGGACATCATCATCGTCTCGCTGGTCCGCAGCAACCGCCGCCGCGACATCGGGTTCCTGCGGCTGATGCAGCGCATCAACGTGGCGCTCTCACGGGCGCGGACGATGCTGATCGTCGTCGGGGACACCTCGACGCTGCGCGGCAGCTACTTCGACAAGATCGTGCGGTACGTCCGTGCGAACGGCATGCTGGTGCCGGGGCCGCGCCTCATCGGGCGGCTGCTCAACGCCCGCAACGCCGAGCGCACCGGGGCCGGCGAGCGTCCCGAGCGGGCAGCCGGGGCTGGCGCCGGCCGCCGGCGACGTGGGCTGCCCTCGGCGCGCAACGCCTTCCCGCTTCAGGATCCGACCCAGGCAACGGCTGCCGGTGGGACCGACGAGGGCACGGCTGAGGAGGGCGGGCCCGGGCGCAGCCGGCGGCGACGGCGGCGCGTGCGGGGCCGGGCTGGGCAGGATCAGCCGCAGTTGCAGCCAACCACGACGATGGAGATGTCGCCGGTGGCCGAGCCTGGCCCAGACGAGCCGGCGACCCAGTACGAGATCGACCGGTTCGCGGCGCTGGTGGAACAGCTGCTGGGCGACACGTCCGGCGACGAGGGTGCGGGCGGCTCCGAGCTGGCCCCGCTGCCCGAAGTGGACCGCGCCCACGCCGAGGAAGTCCTGGCCGATGCGTTGCGCGCCGTGGGCGAGCAGGCCGAGCGGTCTGGCAGTTCGCGCTCGCGGCGGAACAACAACCGGCGTCGTTCGCGGCGTGGACAGGCGCGCCCCCTGCCAGGCGACGCCGCCGTGGCCGATGCCGCGCGGCGGATGGCTCGTGAAGAGTTGTTGGCGGCCGGCGGGGCTGACACCCTGCCGATGCTGATGCCCGGCGACGAGATCGCCGATCTGCCAGGGGAGACGCCGGCCCGGCCAGCCGCCGAGACTGGGGCGTCTGACGCGGCAGGAGCGGGTGACGTGGCGACCCCCGCCGACGCGACGAGCGCGCCGGCCATTAACTCTTCTCCGGCCCAGCGGCTGACCCGACCCAGGACACCGATTCGCGCCTTCCGCCCGCTCGACGAGCCGGCGTCGCCAACCCCGCCAGCTCCCGGAGCGTCGCCGACCGGGCCGGTCGGCGCGTCGTCTGAGGGGGATGGTGGAACACCGGAGCCGGCCCGCGGCATCCCACGACGGACGCGACGCCGGACGCCGGCCGCGGGCGTCGAGACGCCGGCTGCTCGTGCCGAGACGCCGGCGAGTACCGACTCGCGCGCGCCAGAGACGCCAGCCATAGCGCCGGTGGCAGGACCGGCGGCGGGGCCGGCGCAGCCGCCATCGGCTGCGGAGTCGCCAGAGGCCGGTCCACCGGCCCGCACGCGGCGACGGCGGACACCTGCCGTGACGGCTGGCACGGTGGACGTGACTCCTACGGACGGGCTGTCGGCGGCCGGGCTGTCGGCTGTGCCCGCTGCCAGCCAGCCGACGTCGGCTGATGAGGTGTCCGCGCCGGCCGCTCCGTCACCAGCCGCCCCCGTGACCGAGCCGCCCGCGGCTGGCTCGCCTGTCGAGGAGACAGCGCCGGCCGGGCGTCGTCGGACCCGCCGGGCGGCGGCTGCCACGACAACCGAGACCCCCACGCCACCGGCAGCCACGCCGGTTGACGAGCGGCAGCCGGCTGCCGCGTCGGAGGCTCCTGCATTGCCGGCTCCCGCATTGCCGGCCCCCATACCAGCAGCAGGGGTCGCGACCGATGCTTCCGGTGCTCCGACGGATGCTCCCGACATCTCAACGGCAGCCCCAGTGCGACGGCGTGGCCGTCGAACGGCGCAGCCAGTCGCCGAGGTTACCAGCACAGCCGACGGGGTGAGCGCGCCCGGCGCGTCGTCACCTGGCGCTGCCGAAGACTCATCTGAGACGTTGCCTGCGCGACCCACTCGACGGTCGCGGCGGGTGGCGGCTACAGCGGAGGCGGCGCCTGCTGACCGGGTGGCCGAGGCTCCCGCGACGAGTCAGATGGCCCCAGCGGCGGGACCAGTGGCGGGACCAGTGGCGGGACCAGTGGCGGTTCGTCGGTCGCGGCGGGCGCAGCCGGCGGTGGCCGAGGCTCCCACGCCAGCCACCGAGCCGACGCCTGTCGTGGAGGCCCTCTCATCTGCTGCACCCGCAGCCGAGCCGACGGCGGCCCCGTCGCCTCGGCGGACCCGGCGGACGGCCACGACGCTTGCGCCATCGGCTGTCGAGCCGGCGGCTGTCGAGCCGGCGGCTGTCGAGCCGGCGGCTGTCCAGCCGGAGTCGGTCCAGACGAAGGCCCCTACACGCGGTCGGCGTCGAGCGGCGGGCACGGAGACGCTGGCGACGGAGACGCTGGCGACGGAGGCGGCTGCGCCGCAGGCTGCTGCCCCGGCCGTCGAGCCGTCCACGTCGGCGCCAAACAACGGCGTCGTGCGGGCGCCGGTGGCGAACGGGATGGCAGCATCCAGCGACGGCGTTCCTGCCGCCGAGGTTGCCCCCCAGCCGACGCCGAAGCCCCGCCGTCCCCGGCGAAAGGCCGAGGCCGAGGCAGTCCCTGCCGCTGATGTGGCCCCGCCAGCCCGGCCCCGTCGCACGCGACGGACGGCCGCCAGCGCACCGTCAGAGGCCGCAACGGAGGCCTGAGTCGGCAGGTTTCCAAACGAACTGATCGTTCGCCGTTCGAGGACAGTACTGGATGCCCCAGACTGCCCATCCTGTTCGCACGGGATGGGCAGTCTGTCATTTCTGGCAGGCGGCATCCCGTCTGAGCCCCGGAAGAGATCAGGGCGACGACACGTTGGGCGCGTCGTGCAGGGGCGTCGGGGGCTTCGGCCCCCGACCGCTCGTTTCACCGCGTTCCGGGAACACCGACGAACATGCAATCGCCCGGCCTACAGCCCG
Source organism: Chloroflexota bacterium (assembly GCA_020850535.1). Classification (NCBI taxonomy): domain Bacteria; kingdom Bacillati; phylum Chloroflexota; species Chloroflexota bacterium. The sequence goes on along the minus strand of JADZEM010000013.1, from coordinate 173,734 downwards.
AAGATCGTCGGCGTCGGGATGGCCGGCGGCGCGAACGTCGGCGGCGGCTCGTACGGCGCGATGTTCGGGCCGGACGGCGCGCCGGGCGCGTTGATGGGGTTGATCGGGTTGAGCGGCGGCGAGCTTGGGATGCCCGTGTCGAAGGTCGGGGCCGAGTCCACCGGGCCGCCCGGGTTGAACGGACCGACCTGCGGGCCGGTTGGGCCGGTGTTGATCGGGATGGGCTGGAAGCCCGGGCCGCTCTCTGGCCCCTGCACGGGCTGCACCGGCACACTCGGGTTGATGGGGCTGGTGTCGATCTGCGGGATGTTCGGCACCAGCGGCGCGATCTCCGGCAGGGGCGTCGGCGTGGGGCCGGTGTCCTCGTCGGACGGGGTGGGCGTCTCGCCGGGCACGGGCACCCGCACCGGCTGCTGGAGGAGCGGCGTCGGCGTGGGCGCGGGCAACACGGTCACCAGCACCCGGGTGATCGTGGTTCCGCCACTCGTGTCGTAGACGGTGAGCTGAACGGTGTACTCGCCGGTGATGAGCGGCGCCGTGTCCCAGACGCCCAGCACGCCGTTCTCAACAGGCTGATCGACCGGGTTCCCGATGGGCCGCAACGACGAGGGCGCGGAGCCTGCGCCGTAGTGCAGCCGGTAGAACGAGAACTTCGAGCGGTCCGCCGTCATCGCGCGGCCCCGGACCTCGACCGTGCCGACGACGCTGGCCCCGGCCACGGGCGAGTCGATCCGCGCGACTTCGTCGGTCTGCATGAGCGCGGTGGGCGCGCCGGCCAGCACCAGCAGCGCAAGCGCGGCCAGCGCGGTCAGAAACGCCTGAAGGTGCTTCGCCATGGCCGCGAGTGTAGCACGACACCAGCCCCTATCCCGCACAATAGAGGCGACACGCCCTGTCGGCGTCTCACTGCCGCTCATACCACATCTGCGCTACCGCGCCAGCCAGAACGACGATACAGCAGCCTGGGCCACCGGAGTCCCCCGCAGCCACTGCCCTGTCATCAGGGCGTCTGCGGACCGGTGGCCTTTGTTGTGTCAGGACTCGGGCGGCGCGCCGGGTGCTGGAGGGCAGCAGGCGGCGCGCCGCCGGGCAGTCAGGCATGAGCGCGCAGCGTGGTCGTGTGTGACACAGAGACTCGCAACCCCATGAGAGACACCGAAGTCCTCCTGGGATACGCCCAGTGAGGGCCGATCTGTCACTGCGTGCCGTTACATCAGAGACCGTGTCACAGCCTGTACGGGGTGCGGCCGGAACTGGAGGCGCCAGATGCGGATCGGAACACTGGCCTGGGTGAGCGGATGGGTGAGTATCACCGTCCTGCTCGCCACCATCGCCTGGGCGGTCGGCCCCGGGGCGATTGGCGGGACGGACGAGCCGGTCACGATGGTTCGCATCGCTGGTGGGACGTTCCCGATGGGCGCCGAAGGGGACATCTTCGACGAGCGGCCAGCGCACATGGTGACGGTCCGCACGTTCGAGATGGACACGGTGCCGGTCACCAACGCGCGCTTCGCCGGATTCCTCAACACGCGCGGTGGGGTCGAGAGCCCGCAGGGGCTGGTCTACGATCTGTCGGACCGCCCGGCCAAGATCTGGCGGGTGGGCGAGCGCTTCACCACCGAGCCGGGCTTCGAGCAGCACCCGGTGGTCGCGGTGCCGTGGCAGGGCGCGCGGTCGTTCTGCGAGTGGCGGGGTGGCCGGCTGCCGACGGAGGCTGAGTGGGAGCGCGCAGCGCGCGGCGCTGAAGGCCGTGCCTACCCGTGGGGCAACGAGCCGCCTGACTCGTCCCGCGCACGCTACGGTGTGCGCCTGTTCGACTACGTGGCCGTCGGCAGCTACCCGGCTGGCGCGACGCCCGAGGGCCTCCTGGACATGGCTGGCAACGTCTGGCAGTGGACGGACTCGCTCTACCGCCCGTATCCCTACGTCCCCGATGACGGCCGCGAGAATCCGAAGGCCGTTGGCGAGCGGGTCACACGCGGCGGCGGCCAGACCGCCACGCCCGACATGCTCCGCGCAACGTACCGGAACGTGGGGCTGGCCCAGACCCCGCCGGGCGGCCGGCCGCCGGTGACGTTCCGCTGCGTCCGCGACGCGGACTGACCCCGCACGTACAACCCCGACGACCTCGCGGTGACGGCCCCCCTGGGGCATTCCGTCGGGGCATGCCCGAGGAGACTGCCTGTTCGGCCGTCAGTAGCCTGTCTCCTCCGACGGCCGCACCCAGTCCGTGCGGCGGCGGCGCGGCGTCACCGAGGCCGGGCGGCCGGGCTGCATCCTGGCAGACTCCATCCTGACGGGCTCCATCCTGACGGGCTCCATCCTGGCGGGCTCCATCCTGGCGGGCTGACCGCTCCTGACCGTCTGTCCGGGCTGCGTCCGGAAGTGCGCCGTCGCCTGCTCCAGCTGCTCGGCGGTGACCACCAGCGTCTCGGCCTGCGCCGACAGCTCGTTGACCTGGGCGCTCATCTCCTCAGCAGCCACCGAGACCTGGGCAACCGCCGCCGTGCTCTCTTCGATCACCGCGCCAATCGACTGGCTGGACAGCCCCACCTGTCGTGACTGCTGCGCCATCTCGGCGGTGGCGGCGCTGTTCGACTCGGCAATCGCTCCCACGTTCTGCATGCCCGTGACCACCCGGTGGACCCGGACCGTCATCTGCTGCGAAGCCTCGGCGATGTCCGAGATCTGCTCCACCACCGTCGAGACGGCGTGCAGGATCTCCCGCAACGACGAGCCGGCCGCACCGGCCTTCTGGGCGCTCTGCTCGACGCGGCGGGTACCGTCGCCCATCGCATTGACGGCGTCGCGGGTGCCGGCCTGCACCTCGCGGATCAGCTCCGAGATGCCCTTGGTCTCGCGCTGGGAGCGCTCGGCCAGCTTGCGAACCTCGTCAGCCACCACCGCGAAGCCCCGCCCGTGCTCGCCGGCCCGGGCGGCCTCGATAGCGGCGTTCAGGGCCAGCAAGTTCGTCTGGGCAGCGATATCGTCGATGGTCTCGACCACCGCGCCGATCTTCTCGCCCAGCGCCCCGAGCGACTCGATCCGCCCGGCCACCTGCTCGACCACGTCGCGGATCGCGTCGATCTCGTGGACCGTCTCGCCCACCGCCTGCTCGCCGTCCCGAGCGGCGCGCAGCACGCCGTGGCTCACCTCGCTGGCATGGTTGGCGTTGGCGGCCATCGTGTCCACGTCCGAGGCCATCTCGCCCACCGTCGCGGCCATCGACTGGAGCTGTGTCGCCTGCTCGCTCGCGCCATCGGCGATCCCGACAATGCTCTGGCCGAGTTGATGGATGGCGACCGACGACTTCTGCACCGAGCGGCTGGTCTCCTGCGCGCCCTCCGCCAGATCGGCGATGGCGCGGGTGACGTGGTCGGCGACGGTCCGGGCCTGCCCGGCGGCGTCCTCAGACTGGCGGGCCACGCCGGTCAGCCGTTCCGACTCGATCTGCACCTGCCCGACGAGGACGTGCAGGCCGCCGCTCATCTCCGCAAACGCCTGCCCGGCCGCGTCCAGGCCGCTCACCAGATCGTTGACAGCCCGGGCCATCTGCCCGAACTCGTCCTCATACGGAGCATCGAGCGGGCGCGTGCTCACCGTCACGCCGTGCGTCAGGTCGCCCGCCGAGAGGGATTCCATGGCGCTGACGAAGGACGGCAGATCGGACGTGGCGATCTGCCGGACGGCGGCCGACGTATCCTCGACGGTCTTGATCATGGTCCGGGCGAAGACGAACGCTGCGCTGAAACCCAGGACGGTGACGACGGCCGGCAGCAGCGAGACGGTCCAGATCAGGCGCACCAGATCGGCGGAGGCTCGCTCGGCTGCCGCCACCCCCTGCGGTCCGACCGCCCCCGCGTGCTCCCGGAACAGCCGCGGCAGCGCCTCGCTCTGGCCGCTGAGCATCCACGCCGAGCCGCATCCAATGGCCAGCATGGCGAGCAGCACGCCGGCCAGGGCCCCGAACACTTTGGTCTGGAGACGCACGTTCATGATCGGGTGCACGGCGAGTCCTCCTGAGTACGCGCGCCGTGTCGCTCGGCGAATCACGGCTGTCAGAGTCGTGGCTGGGGGTCATCTGCCGACGCAATGGCTCATCATCATGTTGAACGCATCGCGCAGCGGGGGGCGGGATGGTTGCCCTCGCGGCTGCTGGGCCGCGGGTGCACGCCCCGCTGATGGACAGAACGGTACGGACCCGACGGAAGTGGCGCGGGCGGTCGATCTCACAGGGGCTGGCTGCTACACTCACCCGGTATGGCTGACACAGGAAGCCCGTGGTGGCAGATCGTCTACGAGCGCTTCAAGGCGCACGGCATCGGGCTGGTGGTGCACGTGCCGGATGCGGCATTGGTCGGGCTGATCGGCACGTGCGACGCCGATCCTGACCTGCAAGTGCTCCAGCTGACCCGTGAGGAAGAAGGGGTTGGCGTGCTCAGCGGCGCCTACCTCGGCGGGACGCGCGGGGCGCTCCTGATGCAGAGCAGCGGCCTGGGCACCTGCGTGAACGCGCTCGGCGGCCTGCCAATGGCGTACCGCATCCCGTTCGTCATGCTGATCACGCCGAGAGGCCGGCTCTCCGAGTTCAATCCGAGCCAGGTGCCGGCCGGGCGGGCCGTGCCGAAGGTGCTGGATGCGCTCGGGATCGAGACGGTGACCCTGGAGCGGTTGAGCGAGGTCGAGACGACGGTGGATCAGGCGATCTACACGGCGTTCTCGACGAGCCAGCCGGTCGCCATCATCGCCTCGACGCTGCTGACCGGGGGGAAGCGCCGCTGATGAAGAGCCTTGAGGCGGTTCAGATCCTGCACGAGCACCTCGGCGATGCGCTCGTCGTCGCGAGCCTGGGGACGCCCTCCTACTTGCTGCACGCGGCCGGCGACCGCCCGTTCAACTTCTACCTGTGGGCGGCGATGGGCATGGCATCCTCGACGGGCCTCGGATTGGCGCTGGCGCAGCCCGACCGGCGGGTCGTGGTGCTCGACGGCGATGGCGCGGCGATGATGAACCTGGGCAGCATGGTGACGGTGGGCGCACGCCGGCCGCGCAACCTGCTCTGGGTGATCCTCGAGAACGGGGCGTTCCTGGAGACGGGCGGCCAGCCGATCTCCACCCATGACACGGCAGATCTGGTGGGCATCGCGCAGGGGGCTGGCATCCGGCAGGCGGCCCGTGCCGCTGACCCGGCGGCGCTGCGGGAGCTGGTGCGGTCCAGCCTGGAGCATCCGGGGCCGGCCCTGCTGGTGGCGCGCGTGGAGCGTGACTCCGTGCGAGACATGCCGCCGGTGGACCCGGTGCGGATCAAGCTGCGCTTCATGGACGCGCTGGGCTGACCTCACCCCCGAGCCGTCAGATAACCTTGCGCCCCTGGAGGTCCGCCAACTGCTCGGCGTCCAGGCCCAGCAGGCTTCCGAGCACCGACAGCGTCTGCGCGCCAAGCTCTGGCCCCGCTGCGCGCACCTCGCCGGGCGTGCGGCTCAGCTTCGGGACGACCCCGGGCATCAGCAGATGTCCGAGCCGTGGGTCTGGGAGGTCCACCAGCATCTCGCGGGCCTGGTACTGCGGGTCTTCGGCGATGTCCTTCACGGAGTAGACCGGGCCGGCCGGCACGTCGGCGGCGTCCAGCACCACCATCGCGTCGTCGAGGGTGCGCCCGCGCGTCCACTCCGCGATGAGCTGATCCAGCATCTCGACGTTGGCGCGGCGGGCCTGATTCGAGGAGAAGCGCGGATCGTGGGCAAGCTCGGGCTGACCGATGGCTGCGGTGAACCGCTTGAAGATGCCGTCGCCGTTGGCCCCGATAGCCAGCCAGCGCTCGTCTGCCGTGGGGTACATGTTAGTCGGGGCGGCCCCGCCCAGCAGGTTGCCGGTCCGCTCGCGCACGCGGCCGTCGTAGCCGTACTCGGGGACGATGGCCTCCAGCATCGAGAAGACCGACTCCGAGAGCGCCACGTCCACCACCTGCCCGTGGCCGGTCCGCTCGGCCTCGCGCAGCGCCATCATCGTGCCGATCACCGCGTAGAGCGCGGCGATGCTGTCGCCGATGCTCAGGCCGACCCGCATCGGCGGCCGGTCCGGCCAGCCGGTGATGTAGCGGATGCCCCCCATCGACTCGGCGATGTTCCCGAAGCCCGGCCGGTGGCTGTACGGCCCGGTCTGCCCGAAGCCCGAGATGCGGACCATCACCAGGGCCGGGTTCTCCTGGGCAAGCTGCTCCCAGCCGAGGCCCCACTCCTCCATGCGGCCGGGCCGAAAATTCTCGATGACCACCTGGCTCTCAAGCGCCAGCCCGCAGACGATCTCCCGCCCCTCGGCCGTGCGGAGATCGACGGTCACGCTCTCCTTGTTGCGTGACTGGGTCATGGCCCACAGCGAGCCGTGCTCGGTGACGAGGCTCCAGGTCCGCAGCGGGTCGCCAGCGCCCGGCGGCTCGATCTTCAGCACCTCCGCGCCGAAGTCGGCCAGGATGCGCCCGCAGAACGGCCCGGCGATCAGCGAGCCAAGCTCCAGCACCCGCACGCCGGCGAGTGGCCCTCGGCGCGGGGCTGTGCCACCGGTCTGCTGCGCTGCTCCTACCTCACCTGACCGGCGCTGGTCGGCCGACTCGCTCATGGGCGCTTCCCCTCCGTCTGACACGCAGCGACGGCAACAGCTGTCGCCTGCGAGGCGGATTCTACCCGGAACAGCCGCGGCGGATACGGCGTCCAGCATCGCCTCGGTCAGGGGGATCAGCACGGTCAGGCCCGGTCCTGCACCCGTCGGCCCCCAGACGCGGCGGCCGGCTGACACCGTCTCTGTCCCCCACTTGTGACGCGCTGCCGCTGTACAGGGTGCGCCACAGCCTCGTATCCTCGGAGCGTGCCCGAAGCAGCCGCCGTCTTGCCCCTGCCTGCGCGCGTCGCCCCCAGCCTGGCCGCGCTCAGTTCCGAGCAACGCGCCATCGTCGAGCAGCTGGATGGCGCAGTGCTGGCGCTGGCCCCGGCTGGCACCGGCAAGACCACCGTCCTGACCGAGCGCGTGGCGCGGGCGCTCGACGCCGGCATCCCGCCCGAGCGCATCCTCTGCGTCACGTTCACCAACCGCGCCGCCCGCGAGCTGCGGACGCGCATCGCCAGCCGCTTCCCGGATCTGGTCACGCGGCTGGCCCCGCGCACCTTCCACCAGTTGTGCGCCGACATCGTGCGGCGCGAGGCGAAGCGCGTCGGCCTGCCCGTCGAATTCGCCGTGTGCCCGGATCACGACAGCATCGCCATGCTCAAGCGGATCCTGGCTTCTCCCGAGGACGACGACAAAGAGGCCCAGCAGATCTACCGCCGGCTGCAGGACGTCAAGACCCACTGGCAGACCGCCGATCTCCGGTGGCCCATCGGGCAGGCCTGGGCGCGGGCCGGCTTCGGGGAAGCACGCCACCAGGAGGCCGCCCGCAAGTACGAGCGCGGTTTGAGCCAGTGGCAGCGCATCGACTTCGCGGATCTGGTGCTGTACGTCCGCGCCTTCTTCGCCGCCATCCCGGAGATCCGCGAGCGCTGGGCCAGCCGCTACGACCTCGTCCAGGTGGACGAGATCCAGGATACCCACCTCTCCGAGTACGAGGTGGTGGCGACGCTGGCCGGGCGGTCTCGCAACCTGGCCCTGTTCGGGGATCTCGACCAGACCATCTATGAGTGGCGCGGCGCCACGCCAGACCGCCTGATGGCGCGCTTCCGCCGCGAGTTCGGCGGCGTCCTCGAAGTCGGGCTGACTGACAACCACCGCGCCACCCGCGCCCTGATCCACGCTGCCGACGCCTTCGCTGGCACGCTGCGTCAGCGGGTGACACGGCTGACAGCCGCGCCATCGCTCCCGGACGGCGAGCCGGTCCAGGAGCACGTCGCGGAGAGCGTCAGCGGCGAGGCCGGGTGGATCGCCGAGCGGGTCAAGACCCTGTCCACGCGGGACGGTGTGCCGCTGCCGTCCATCGGCGTCCTCGCGCCGACCAACTGGTACTGCGAGGAGATCGCCGGGGCGCTGGCCCGGCGGGGCGTTCCGCACGTCACGGCGGCCAGGATGCTGTTCTTCCGCCGGCCGGAGGTCGGAGATGCCCTGGCCTATCTCAAGCTGATCCTCAACCCCGAAGCGCCGGGCGAGGCGCTGCGGGTCTGGGAGTGCTCCACGCGCGGCATCGGGCACGAGGTGCTGCGGCGTATCGCACGGGACGGCCAGCCGGTCGGGCTGCGGCTGGTGGACTTCTTCCAGTTGGGGACGTTCGTCCACGGCGACCCGCTCGCGCCGCTGCTGGACGCCCACGACCGGGGCCGTGTCGTCGTCTTCGACCTGGAGACGACCGGCCTGGACGAACGGCGCGACGAGATCGTCGAGATCGCGGCGATGCGGCTGGAGGCCGGCCGACGCTCGGCGTCGTACACGGCGCTGGTGCGGCCCTCGATCCCCGTGGGCGAGTCCGTGGGCGTCCACGGCCTCTCCGACGCGAAGCTGGCCGCAGAGGGCCGCCCGCCGGAGGAGGCCATCGGGAGGCTGTTGAAGGCCACGGAAGGGGCGCTGCTCGTCGGGCACAACGTCGCGTTCGACATCAGGATGCTGGCGGCCCAGGCCGGGCGATTGGGGCTGACCTTCGCGCCGACAGCCAGCTTCGACACGCTCGACCTCGCACGGCGCTTCCACCCCCAGGAGCCGCACACCCTGGCGGCGCTCTCGGTCAGCTTGCGGCTGGCGCACCGCCCCAGCCACCGCGCTGCTGACGACGTGGCAACGACCGTCGATCTGCTGGCCTGGACGGTGGACCGGGCCACGCGCGGGCAGGCCGAGCGGCAGCGGATCATTCGGGAGTGCGGGGCCGACTTCGAGGTGCTGGCGCGGCAGCTCGACGGCTGGCGCGCCCTCCTGCCCACTACCCGCCCGGCCACCCTGCTGCAACGCGTGCTGGCCGAATCCGGACTGCGGGAGCGGGTGGCCAGCGAGCCCGCCCGCCGCCACGCCCTGGATGAGCTGATCCGCATCTTCGAGGCCGAGGACGATCTGGACGAGGCCCCGACGGCGGCGCTCCGGTCCGCCCTCGAACGGGCGGCCCTGGCGACACAGGTCGACCTGCTGGCAACCGCCGAGCAGCGCGTGCCGGTCCTGACCATTCACCAGGCGAAGGGGCTGGAGTTCGACATCGTCTTTGTGGCCGGCTGCGCAGACGGCGATCTGCCGCGCCGGCGTGCGGTGGCCGACCGCCGCGACGAGGAGGAGCGCCGCCTGTTCTACGTCGCGCTGACGCGGGCGCGCCGGCAGCTGATCCTCAGCCGGCCGGCCTACAGCAACGCCGGCCGGCCGAAAGCGCCCAGCCCGTTCCTGGCAGCGCTGCGCGGGTCGTTGACGCCCGCACTTGAGTGAGCGATTCCCCACCTCGTCCGCAGCCGGCTGCTCGCGCCGTCATCCGCGCGCCGCTGCCCCCACGCCCCACGATCTACGACCCTCGACCTGTCACACAGACCCCTCACAAAGACGCCCATTTCCTCCAGTGAAGCGCAGCCGGGGCGTACCATTTTCCTCATGGTGAAGCTTGTCTTCTTCGCGGATCTGCACCTGGACGCCCCGTTCGCCTGGCTCGGGGGGAGCCAGCTTGCGGCGCGCAGGCGGCGGCAGGCGCTCCGCGAGACGCTCCGCAACATCGTGCGCCTGACGCGGGAGGTTGAGGCCGACGCGCTGTTGTGCGGCGGCGACCTCTTCGAGCAGGCGCGCTTCACGCCGGACACCGTCGGCTTTCTGGAGCGGACCTTCCAGGAGCTGGACCCGATTCAGGTCTTCCTGGCGCCCGGCAACCATGACTGGTACGGTCCGGAAAGCCCGTACCGCCACGCCGACTGGAGCAGCAACGTCCACGTCTTCCACGACGACCGGCTGTCGGCTGTCCCGCTGAAGGGTGGAGTCACCCTCTGGGGTGGCGCGCACACCGCGCCCGCCCGCACGCTGAACTTCTTCGACGGGTTCCAGGCCAAGGGGAAGGGAGCGCACATCGCCCTGTTCCACGGGGCGGAGCGGGGCGCATTCCCAGAGGGTGAGCCGGGCCACGAGCCGCACGCCCCGTTCTACGCGCCTCAGATCGAAGCGGCCGGCTTGCACCACGCGCTGGTGGGCCATTACCACCGCCCGCGCGACGCCGAGCGCTACACCTACCCCGGCAATCCCGACTTCCTGACGTTCGGGGAGGACGGCGAGCGCGGCGCAGTCATCCTGAGCGTCGCGTCTGATGGGACCGTCGCGCGGGAGCGGCGGCGCGTCGGCATCACCGAGGCGCACGATCTCACCCTCAGCATCAGCGGCTGCATCACCCAGCAGGACATCCGCGACCGGTTGACGGCGCTGCTGGACGAGCGGACCGGTGTGGCCCGCGTGACCGTCGAAGGCGAGCTTGACCCGCGCGTGGATCTCCATGTGAACGACCTGCTGGAGGTTCCGCACGTGCTGGAAGGCATCCAGGTGCGGCTCGGGCGGCTGCAGCCGGCCTACGACCTGGATCGCATCGTGGACGAGCCGACGGTGCGCGGGCAGTTCGTGCGGGACGTGATGGACGCCGTCCTGGACGAGGAGGACCGTCGCCGCGTGCTCCTGGTAGGGTTGCGCGCGCTCGAAGGGCGGGGCGACCTGGAGCCGCTGGCATGACCGGGACACGGCCAGCCGGGCAGCGACGGCCAGCCGGGCAGCGACGGCGGGCGCAGCCGTGAGGATCGAATCAGTTTTCGCACGTGCATTCGGGCCGTTCGTCGGCGAGCGGCTGGATCTCGCGCCCGGCATGAGCGTCATCTGGGGGCCGAACGAGGCCGGCAAGTCAACGTGGCACGCAGCCCTCTACTTCGGGTTGTGCGGCCGGCGGCGCGGCGCGGGGCAGCCCAGCCGCGAAGAGCGCGAGATGCGCGCCCGACACGAGCCGTGGGACGGCGCGCAATGGGAAGCCGGCACGCGGATCCGGCTGGAAGACGAGCGGACCATCGAGCTGCGCTACGACCTGCGCGAGCTGACCAACTGCACCGCCATCGACGTGGGCCTGGGCCGCAGCTGCGCCGACGAGATCACCATCGGCAACGACGCCCCAGACGGCGCTCGCTGGCTCGGGTTGGACCGACGCACGTTCCTGGCGGTCGCCTGCGTGCGCCAGGGCGATCTGCTGCTGGTGCGCCAGAACGGACGGCTGATCCAGGATCATCTGCAGCGAGGCGCGGCCACGGGCGGCGCTGACGAGACGGCTGCGGTGGCCCTGGAGCGGATCGACCAGTTCCGCAAGGAGCAGGTGGGCGCGAGCCATCGGGCAGCCGTGGGGCCGCGCCGCCGGGCCACCGTGGCCGTCGACCGCGCGCATGAGGTGCTCCAGACGGCCCGCGCCGACCACGAAGCGTTCGCCGAGCTGCAGTCGCGCCTGCACGGACGGGATCTCGCAGAGTCCGCCGCGCGGGCCGTGCTCGACCGGACCCAGATCGCCAGGGCCAAAGTGGAGGCCTCACCACCCTCACGGGTGCTGCAGGAGCGCGCCGAAGAGGCCCAGCGACGGGTGGCCGCCGCCTCAGCCCGGAAGGTCTCCCAGCGGCTGGTGATGGCCGGCCTGATCCTGGCCGTGCTGGGCATCGGCGTCGGCGTGGTGCTCCAGCCGTTCGCCGGCGGCGCGATGGTGCTGATCGGCCTGGGGATGACCGTGCTGGGCGTCGGCCGGCGCGACGAGGAGACGATGGCCGCCGCGCTGGACGATCTGCGCTCGGCGGAGATGGCCGTCTCAGCAGACCGCGAGGCCCGGATTCGCGCAGCCTTCGAGGCCGAGACGGCGGCCATGCGATCCTATGAGACGGCGACGAAGGCGGCGACGGAGCTGCGGACGCAGATCGCCGAGCGCAAGCGGAACCTGACGATTGTTGCCGAGGCCGAGGAGCAGTTGGCGACGGCCGAGGCTGAGCTGGCGCGCATCGACGCCCTCGACCACACCCTGGAGCTGACGCGCTCGTTCCTGCTGCGGGCGCAGGAGCGTGTCCACCGGAGCATCGCGCCGCGCCTCGCGGAGCAGGTGACCGCCTGGCTGCCGCTGGTCACGGCCGGCCGCTACACCGAGGCGATTGTCGATCCGGCCTCGCTGGCTGTCGGCGTCCGCGCCGAGAATGGCATCTGGCGAGACGCCGGGCTGCTCTCGCACGGGACCGCCGAACAGATCTACCTGCTGCTCCGCATCGCGCTGGCGGATCAGCTGACCCGGCACGGCGAGCTCTGCCCGCTGATCCTCGACGACCCCACTCCCCACTTCGACACCGAGCGGACGCTGGCGGTGCTGGATCTGCTGCTGAAGGTGGCCAAAGACCGGCAAGTGATCCTGTTCAGCCAGGAGCCGGAGATTCTGACCTGGGCCCAGTGCCACCTGGAGCAGTCAGAAGCAGCCGGCCGGCACCGGCTGGCGCTGCTGGACGGCCCCGCTCCCATCATCTGAGCGCAGGTCCAGAGCGGCGCGCTACCGTGTTGTGAAACGCAACGAGGCAGACAACGCCGGCCAGTCGACTCACGCCATGTTTGCAGGAGCGTGATCCTGATATGCCTCAGGTGGATCGGCCAGACGACTTTCGTGGAGCACGCGCCTTCGCACCTGATGCTGCCGTACCTCGCGGCCCCTGGACACTCCGTCCAGGCCCGACCATGTCGCCCCTCAGCCCCTGAAGCGCATGCTCAAGGCGCGCCTGGGCATCACCCCGAGCTAGTAGCTCTGATACGTAGTGGTTGAGGCTGACACTGTTGCGCTTCGCCGCATCGGCCAGACTGCGATGAAGGGTTCTTGAGATGCGCACGTTGAACTTGCCGCTGTACTCCTCCGGATAGGTAGGCAGCGGAATATGATTGCCGAGTTCATACTCCGTTTCGATCCACAAACTGCGTACTTCGTCCACCACCCGGGGCAGTTCGTCCAACGTCTCAACCTGTGACATGCAGCCAGGGAGATCGGGGAATCGAATCACGTAGCCCCCCTCTGGATCGGCGAGCACCTCAAATGGGTAATCCAGAGCCAGGTACTCTTCGAGCGGGCGACGAGTTTCGACCGTCATCTCAACCGTCCAATCCGAGACGTTCACAAATCATGCCAAGGTAGACGCGCTTTACACGGCGACCGTCCAGAATGGGTACGGTGATCGTGCCCTCACCAGCCTTGGTGAAGCTCACGTGGCTCCCTTCCTGCCTCGCTTCCTGCCAACCGAAATCCAGCAGAAGTCGCCGCACGTCCCGAAAGAGCGCCGTAGGTGGACGGGCACGAATGCGCGCAACGAGTCTGCTCGCTGGGTCAAGCTTGCCCTCTCTTAGTACTGTATGCGGTACTATCTACAGGGGTCAATAGCGTTCCTCAAGTAGTCTGAATCCAGGGATGCCCTGGTCCCTCAAGGGCATCCGAGTACACTCCGCCCCTGCGAGATGCCACTGTCCGGCCCGTATGACACACCAGGGCGTCATCGTGGGTTCATCTTGCACGACAACCTGCGCCTCGACGCTATCATCTGTGCGCGGCTCACGGGGCGGCCGATGAGGGCAGCGGAGTCATACGCAGGCTGGAGCCGTGGTGTCACGCGGCTCTGCTACAGGGGACGACCAATGGCGCTGGCGCATGCGATCCTGACCGGGGCAACACGACGATGATCCAGGCGGTCGTCATCGTCAACGGGATGCAGTATCAGGTGCCGCAACAGGGCCTGCGGATCGGGCGCGCGCCTGAAAACGACGTCGTCCTGCCAGACCCGAACGTCTCGCGTCAGCATCTCGTCATCTGGATCTCGGATCGTGGCGCGTTCCTGCGCGATCTGGGCAGTCAGAACGGGACGTTCATCGGGGGGCGGCGCGTCGGGTCCGGCCCCGAATCGATCCCGGCCGGCACGCACGTTCGCATCGGCGTCACGGACCTGCACGTTGAGGTGACCGGCGACACGAGCACCACCGGGCCGACCAGCCCGATGGCCCCGTACGCAGGCCCGGCGGCCGGCCCGTCTGGCGCAGCCGGCCGCGGCCCGGCCTCCGGCCCGGCCTACGGCGGTGGTGTCGGGGCAGGCGGCCCCTACGGCAGCCCCGGCGGCCAGCCAGGGCCGTACGGCGGCGGGGCAGCCGGGGGGCCGGGCGGATCGCCCTTCGGCGGCCCGGGTGCTGGCCCCCAGGTGGGACCCCAGGTTGGCCCCCAGGTGGGACCCCAGGTTGGCCCCGGTGGCGGCCTCGCAGCGGGCGCGTACGGGGCGCGCCCGGCCCCGGCCAGCGGCGGGAGCAACACCGGCCTGATCGTCGGCGGCGCCATCGCCATCCTGGTCGTAGCATTCCTCGGGGTCGGGGTGCTGGCCCTGAACTGGGTGGCGAACAGCCGCGAGAGTAGGGCGACGCCCACGCCGACCTCGCGCCCGGTGGCCGTTGCTGCGACAGCCACCATCGCAACGAAGCCGACGAGCGCGCCCGCCACGGCCACGGCTGCGCCGAAGCCCACCGAGCCGCCTGCCAAGCCCACGGCTGCGCCCAAACCCACAGAGCCGCCAGCGAAGCCCACGGAGGTCGCCAAGCCACCAGGGGGCCGAGACCCCAACTTCGTGCGGGCGCTCAACGCCTCGGTGCGGGTGATCGTGCCGACCGGGCCAAGCTCGGCCAGCACCGGCTCGGGCTCGATCCTCACCCCGAAGGGCCACATCCTGACCAACTACCATGTGGTCAGCGACGATGCCGGAAAGCTCATCAACAACGGGCAGAACGTCATCATCGCGGTGCCGCCGAACGAGGGCGACGCCGCCGCTCCGAAGTACCGTGCCCGCGTGTCTGAGTTTGATGCGAAGCTCGACCTGGCCATCATTCAGCTCACCGCGATGTCAGATGGTTCGCCGCTGCCCGGCAACCTCGGGCTCAACCCGATCCCGATTGGCAGCTCGCAGAGCGTCCAGATCGGCGACACGATCATCATCATCGGCTTCCCGGGCCTGGGCGGCTCCAGCCTGACCGTCACCCGGGGCATCCACTCCGGCATCGCGCGGTTCTCGGACGATCCAGGCTCGTTCATCAAGACGGACACCGAGATCAACCGGGGGAACTCCGGCGGCACGGCCATCAACGCCGCCGGCGAGTTAATCGGCATCCCGACGGCCGGCCGCTTCGACCGGGAAGCGCCCGGGAAGATCGGGCTGGTGCGCCCCATCGACGAGGCCAAGCCGTTGATCGAGAAGGCCACCCGCTAGCGAACGCTGGCGTCTGGCAGCGTGGCGCGGACCGGCGGCCGGGCATCCGCGCTGCGCCGGGTCATCCGCGCTGGGCCAGTACGGTACAGTCCCTCCATCCAAAACGGACGACGCAGGGGTACTCCGACATGACTGATTCGCAGGCGTCACCGGCGCTCAACATCGCCGACGTGGTGACGGACGGCCCGATCCCGCCGCGCGTGGTGAACGCAACCTGGCCGAACATCTTCCACACCCGCGTCGACGACATCGTCGCGAAGCGTGGGGCTGCGCCGTGGGCGCAACTGGTGATTGCCGACGAGCGCAACCTCGTCACGCTCATCGCCACGAACCCGGGCAGTGGTAACCGCCCGCACTGGCACCGCGACTTTGACGAGTGGTGGGTCGTGATGGCCGGCCAGCTCGAGTGGGAGTTCACGGGCGGCACGGTGGTCAAGGCCCAGAAAGGCGACATCGTGTGGGTGCCACGGGGGACGGTCCACCACATCCGCGCGGTGGGCGACGAGATGACGCTGCGGCTGGCCGTAGCGATGCCGCCGGGCGTCCACGTCTACCACGAGTGCGAGCAGTGCGGGTACCAGCAGGACGGCCCGCCCGAGTGGGACATGCGGTAGTGGTTCGACCACTACTCCAGGCGGACCCGCTTCGCCCGGATGAACGCCGCGCGGACGATGGCGGCGTTCATGAAAGCGTCCAGGCAACGCGTCCAGGCAACGCGTCCAGGCAACGCTCGATACGGGCTACGGCTTGAGGGCCGCCCGCGTGATGTGCCCCTTGTTCTGCTCGGCCAGCACGTTCTCGACCTCTTCCAGCGGGAAGATGTCCGAGACGATCTTGTGGAACGGGTACTGCTCCCGCCGCCGCAGCATCAGGTCGAGCGACCGCTGCAAGTGCGCCGCCTCGTAGTAACCGACGCCGAGGATGCTGACGTTCCGCTGGTTCAGCGTGGTGGGGGCAAGGTCGAAGCTGGTGCCGGCCACGATGTTGCCGATCTCCACCAGCCGCCCGCCGTTGCCGAGCATCTGGAGCGCCTCGTTCATCGCGCCGATGACGCCGGCCACTTCGACCACCACATCCGCGCCCCAGCCGTCCGTCAGCTCGCGGACGCGCTGGACACGCTGCTCCGGAGTCTTCAGCGCGCGCAGGTCGATCAGCTCGTCGGCCCCGAACGCCGCCGCCAGGTCGAGCCGCTCCTGGATGCCGTCCACCACGATGACCTTGCCCGCCCCCAGCTCGCGCGCTGCTGCCGTGGCGAAGATCCCGAGGCCGCCGGCCCCCTGCACCACGACTGTCTCACCCAGCGCGATGTTGGCCACGTCCACGCCGCACATCACCGTGGCGAAGGCGCAGTTGATCCCGGCCACCATACCATCCGTCAGGACGTCCGGCACCTTCAGCACAACGTGCCCGGCCGGCAGGTAGCTGTAATCTCCCCAGGCACCCTTGAAGTACGGCCAGACGTTGCAGGGCGTGGCCGTGTGCCGCATCTGGTTCGGGCAGCAGCGGGACGTGCCGATCAAGCAGGCCCGGCAGCGCCCGCAGGCGAAGGCGTAGCGGAAGATGACCCGGTCGCCGATGGCCAGCGGCGCGCCGGCTGAGTCCGTCGTGACGCCCTCCCCGAGCGCATGCACCTGTCCGCACTGCTCGTGGCCGAGGTGACGAGGCAGCGCGCGGCCCATCTTCTTGAGATCCTGGTCCCCGCGCCAGACGTGCAGGTCTGACCCGCAGATGTTCGCCAGCGTCGTCCGCACGACGATTGCGCCCGGCTCCGGCTCGGGAACCGGGTACTCCTCGATACGCATCGGCTCGCCCGCGCCATAAAACGCGACCAGCCGTCCGGTGTCAGCCATCAGCGATCCTCCAGGCGGCCGCCAGGGTACAACGCCCTACCAGCATCGAACCCGTCCGCCGCTCCATGCGCGATCATAGTTTTGCCGGCGGCGGCCCGCCAACCTCGGCGCGCAGGTCCCCAGGGCAATTGCATGTTTGTTGGTGTTCCCATAACATGGCGAGACGCGCAGGCGGGGGTTGAAACCCCCGCCTACAGTCATGCCGTCGCTGCGCGACGGACGCCGGGAACAGCAGCAACAGGCGAGACTGGAGCGTCGCGAAGCGACTGCAGGATAGTAGGCGGGGCTTTCAAGCCCCGACGACAGTGCACGACCCGCCCAATGTGCAATCGCCCTGCGCAGGTCCCCCCGTCACGTTGTAGAGAGTGGAGCGCGCGGCATCCTGAATGGTTGCCGGCGCGGCGTACGGCTGGCTACCCTGCAAGCAGAGAGCGATGTTTCGGACCCTCCGCACGTTTGCCGTCCTGTTGCTGCTGATCGGTCTGGCGACGGCCACGCCGGTCGTCTGCCTGTGCGCCGAGGATGGCATCGTCGGGCTGATGTCCCCGCCGGCAACATCTCGTCTGCCCGTGCCGGCCGCGGGCAGCAGCCTGGGCCTGGAGCAGCCGCGCGAGACGGCTGAGCAGGCGCCGGACTCAGCGGCCCCGAACCTGCTGGCCGCCAGCGCCGCGGCCGCCGCCATCTCGTCGGTGGTGCCAACGGCGGCCGGCATCCCGTCAGCAGCCCCCTGGCAGTTGCCAGAGCCAGCCCTTGCCGCCCACATCGCGCTGCCCACGGAGGCCGCGCTGCTCGGGCTGGTCTGGCCGCCCACCGCGCCCCCACCGCAGGCAGCGTAGCCTCCGCGCACCAGATCCAGGTGCGCTCCGGGCGTCCCACGCTGGTGGGGCTGCCCGTGCATGGGATCGTGCCGCGCAGCCTCGTTGCGCGACGGGCGCGCCGGCACCGGCCCATGCCGGTCCTTCGGATTCATCCCCCTCGGCTGCCGTGCAGCCTGAGGGCGTTCCCGAGAAGGCTCACGCTTCATGGCAACTTCCTCGCTTGACCGATCGACACGCCGCGAGCGACGCGGCCGCCGCTCCGCTGCGCCCGCCGTGCCGACCTGGACGCTGGACCGCGTCATGCTGGGCGCGGCAGCCATCGGCGTGCTCGTGTCCGCATACCTTTTGCTCGTCGATCTGGCCGGCGGCAGCACGCTCTGCCTCCCTGGCACAGACTGCGACGTCGTCCGCGCGAGCGCCTACGGCAAGGTCTTCGGCCTGCCGATGGCCCTGCTCGGCGTTGGCTACTTCCTGAGCGTGGCGCTCGTGGCGCTGCTGCGTGCGCCGTGGCAGCTGAGGGCGCTGCGCCTGCTCGGCGGCGTCGGGCTGGGAGCGGCCATCCTGTTCGTGGGTTTGCAGGGGCTGGTGCTCAACACCTGGTGCCCGTACTGCGTCGTCGCAGACGTGGCGGCGCTGACCATCGGCGTACGCACCCTCTGGCCGTGGGGCAGCCCCGCTCAGGTGTGGCAGGGTGGGCGGCTCGCGCCGGCCCTGCTCGGCGCAACGCTCGCCGTAGCCGTCTTGCTGCTCGGCTACGCCGCTGGCCCGGCCGCCGCCCCGGCAGCGGCCAGCATCGCCTCAAACCCCGAGACTGACGAGCTGACGGCCCTTGCAGATCACCTTACGGCCAGCGGCGCGGTCTTCTACGGCGCGTACTGGTGCCCACACTGCCAGAACCAGAAGAAGATGTTCGGGGATGCCGCTGACCGCCTGCCCTACGTCGAGTGTGATGCGCGCGGGAAGAATGCCCGGCCCGCCGCCTGCACTGCCGCCGGGGTGCGGGCGTACCCCACCTGGGTCATCAACGGGCAGAAGATCGAGGGGGAGATCCCCGTCCGCGAGCTGGCGCGGCTGTCGGGCTTCCAGCAGTAGCATCCACAAACGGTGTGGGGAGGACGGGCGAGCGGCGTGCGCTCGGCCGCCGCACCGCGGCAAAACACCCCAGGATCTTGAGGTTCCTGGGGTGTCCTTGTGCGCTTCGTGGAGTGACGGTCCAGGCCGCTTGTGAGCGATCCCTGGCTGCCGTCAGGTGCGAGCGTCGGCCTCAGGCGCCAGCGGGGACCGGGGCGGCGGTCGTCGAAGCAGAAGCCTTGCGCTCCGGCATCACGAGCAGGCCCAGGATCATCGCGACAAAGGCGACCAGCGAGACATCGACAATCATCATGTCCACAGCGACGTGCCTCCAGGGGTTCGCGTGGTGGCCGGGTCCGTCTCACGTGGGAGGGACTGTGTCACCGCGCTGTTGGACGTTCGTGTTCCGTCCATAAAGGTACCGCTGAATCCGCCACGACGCATTGGGCGACGTTACAGATTACCGGTCGCCGCCGTTGTACAGTTCGCACAATGGCGGGGGCGGGAGGCAGCGTGCAGCCCCGGCGGCGGGCGCGAAGAGGGGCGCGCCCACACGGGACGCGCCCCTCCGGGAAGGCTACGCCGGGGTCAGGCAGGGTGCACTGCCGACCTCGCGTTCGGTGGTGGCGTCAGGCCGCTCCCAGGATCGAGAGCCGGCGCCCGCTTGGCGGGGCCACCGGGGCGGCAGCGGGCGGGGTCTCCTCCGCACGGCGCGCATGTTCGATGATGCGCCGCAGCTGCACCAGGCCGCGCGCCTGGAGCTTCTTCACGGCGTCTTCAGTCTTGCCCATGATCTCGGCGGTCTCGGCGGTGGTGAAGCCGTCCAGGAACCGCAGCGTCACGACGTGCCGCTGATCGCTGGTCAGTCGCTCCAGCGCATACGACAGCTCGTGGCGGTCCAGGGAGCGGTCCATGACCAGCTCGGCCTTCTTCTCAGGGATCTCCGGCGCGAAGTCCAGCGAGCTGATGACCTGGCGCGGGCGCGAGCGGAGGTGGTCGATCATGTGGTTCCGCGCGATGCGGTACAGCCACGCCGAGAACGGGAGTCCGCGGAACTGGTAGCTGCCGAGGCGCTCCAGCACCTTGACGAACACTTCCTCGGTCAGATCCTCAGCCGACTCGCGGCGGCCGTTCAGGTGGCGGAGCAGGTACCGGAAGATCTCCGGCGAGAACTGCTCGTAAAGCTCGCCAAATGCCCCGCCATCGCCGGCCTGGGCCCTTTCGACCAGGCTCTGAACCTCGTCGCCCATGGTGTCTTGCCTTCCCTTCATCTCGGCCGCTGTGCCTACTGTGCCGCTCGTCGGATGGCCCGTCTGGGCTAGCCCTGGCGCCCACCGTGCACCGTGGTGAGGCGTTCCGAACGGTCAGGAGCCGACACGTTGGCTCGCTGCATAGATAATCGGCTGCGGTTCGATAAAGTTCATGGCCCGTTCGGTCTGAAACACTCCCCCACGTGGGGTGAAACACCACGCAAGTGTGGCTCCGATGGGCCAGTCCATCCCCCACACGGACTATGCACACCTTTCTGTTGAGTGGGAAGACGGGGCGAGTACACTTGACGCATGAACGATTCGACGATGGCCGACGGTGACGCCGACGCGCAGGCAGTCCGGATGGGGGATCGGCGCGGCGAGGACAGGTCGCTCAAGGCCCCGTCGCGCCCAGCCAGCAGCCCGTCGCACTCCGAGGAGGCCGCCCAGGCGTCTGTTGAGGCGTTCGTCGATCCGAAGAGCGTCGGGCTGCACGACGACGGCGTCATAGCGGTGCTCGTCCGCGTGAACGTGCCCGATCAGCCGGGCGTCCTGTTCACGCTCACGCGGGTGATCTTCGAGCACCGTGCGAACATCACCTATGTAGATATCTCCGAGCGCCGCGCTCAGGGCATCGCCACCTACTTCGAGCTGTCGGATGTCGAGGATCTCGACGGGCTGGCAGCCGATCTGGAAGCGCTGCCGATCGTGAAAGCGGTCGAGCGGGAGCCGTCGTTCGGGCGGATCTACGGCAAGAGGATCATCGTCATCGGCGGCGGCGCGCAGGTCGGGCAGGTGGTGCTCGGGGCGGTCACCGAGGCTGACCGCCACAACATTCGCGGCGAGCGCATCTCGGTGGACACCATCCCCCTGGTGGGCGAGGAGGATCTGGCGGGGGCGGTGCGTGCCGTCGCCCGCCTGCCGCGCGCGGTGGCGCTGGTGATGGCCGGCTCGATCATGGGCGGCGAGGTGGCCCAGGCCGTCCGCGAGGTGCGCCAGCAGGGGATCATCGTCGTCTCGCTGAACATGGCCGGCAGCGTCCCGGACGAGGCAGACCTGGTGGTGACGGACCCGGTCCAGGCCGGCGTGATGACGGTGATGGCGGTGGCCCGCACGGCCAGGTTCGACATCCGGCGGCAGCGCGGCCGGCGCTACTGACGGCGGCCCTGACCGCCCGGGGCAGTCGGATGTCCGCGCCCTCAGGGGGAGCTACCGGGCGATCCAGGCCCCTTTGAGCGCTGCGCGGCGGCCACTGAATGCCGGCGCGTAGCCCCGCAGCGTGCTGCTGACGGCTTCCAGCGTGTGCTCGGTGAACCACCAGATGGCCGGGGCCTCGGCGAGGAGGAGGTTGGATGCCTCGTCGTAGAGGGCTTTGCGCTGGCCGGGGTCCATCACGGTCCGCGCCGCGTTCACCAGATCGTCGAACGCCTTGCTCGACCAGCCGGCGGCGTTCTGCCCGCCGTGGCTGTGGTACAGCCCGGACAGGTAGGCGTCTGGGTCTGGCAGGAACCCGAGCTTGCCCGTCACCAGCTCGAAGTCACGGGCCTGGACGGCGCGGGCAAACTCGGCGGCCGGCAGCGGCTCGACGCGCAGGGTGATGCCAACCTCGCGCAGTTGATCCGCGAGCAGCGCCGAGACGCCCTTCGAGAGGGCATCCTCACCCGTGCGGATGGCCGCCTCGAAGCCGTCGGCGTGGCCGGCCTCGGCCAGCAGCCGGCGGGCCTGGGGCACGTCCCGGCGCGTCGGCAAGTCCTCCAGCGCGAGCGCCCAGGAGCCGAAGCCGGTCGGGATCGGGCCGGTCAGTTGCCCATCCTCGCCGAGCAGCCGGCTGAGCGCAGCGCGCCGGTCGGCGGCCAGCGCCAGCGCCTGCCGCACGCGCAGGTCGTCAAAGGGGGCGCGGCGGGTGTTCAGGGTGGTGATGGTCTGACTGGCGCTGGCGCTGGCGAGGACCGTCAGGGTGCGGTCCGTGCGGAGGCGCTTCGCCGTGTCTTCGGAGAGGCCGCCGGCGCCGGTGACCGCGTCGTCAGCCGCTGCCGCCCGGTCAACCGCTGCCGCCCGGTCAGCCGCTGCCGCCCGTAGCTGTTCGATTCGCGCCGCCTCGGCGGGCACGATCCGCATGGTCAGCCGGTCCAGCAGCGGCAGGCCACGCTCCCAGTAGTCGGCGTGCTTCTCGTACGCCACGTGGCTGCCAGGGACATACGCGACGATCCGGTACGGCCCGCTGCCCACCGCCCGCAGCTTCGTGTCAGGCGCGCGGCTCAGCCAGCGACGCGGCGCGATGGCCGAGCCGCGCAGCGAGGCGAGGGTGGCCAGCAGCGGCGCGTAGGGCGCGTTGAGGGTGAACGTGACCTCGTAGCGGCCGCGCGGCTCGACCTTGACGACCTGGCTGTACCAGCCACGGTGCGGCGAGTTCGTCTCGGGCGCGCGGAGACGGTCGAACCAGGCACGGACATCCTCAGCCTCAAGCTCCGAGCCATCGTGGAAGCGGACGCCCTGACGCAGGGTGAACGTCCAGGTGGTCGGGTCGGTCATGACCCAGGCTTCGGCCAGCGCGGGCGCGAGCCGCATCTGCTCGTCGAACATGACGAGGCTCTGATAGGTCAGATCGGCCCAGGCGGCAGCGCCGGTCACGCTGCCGCCAGCGTGGGGATCGAGGTCGAGCGGGTCGCTGTCGGTGGCCCAGACGAGCGCGCCACCGGGTCTGGGCGGGCCGGCCTGCGGGGTGGCCCTGGCAGCCGGCTTCGGATCGCCGACGGGGCGAATCAGGGTCGCGGTTGGCTGGGGAGTCGGGCGGGGCGGGACCGGGGTGGCGTCTGACGGCTTGGGCGGGCTGGTCGGCTGCTGGCAGGCGACCAGGAGGCCGACGACGCCGAGCAGGGCGGCTCGTCTGCCGAAGAGGGCTGCCTGTTTGAGCATGGCCCGTCGTGTGAGACGACCGCCCGCCATCGGCATGGTGCGCGCCTCCGTCAGCAGTGCCGCCGCGCTCCCAGGGGGACGCCTGAGCATCGCCAGTATACGCCGCGTGCTTCCCTGAGCCGTACATTGGGCAGCCGTACATCGGGGGCGCACGGTGCGTCCGTCTCAATCGGGCGTCACGGCGGCCCCATTTCGCCGCGGCGGCCCCCGGATCTGTCATCCTCACCGGTGAACAACGGTGCAGTACCGGTGAACGCCCCTCTGTCAGCGAGGATCTTCTGACGGAGGCGGCGGCATGACTGGCGGGCGGACGCTCAGAGCACGTGGCAGTTCATCACGCTGGCGCAGTGTGTTGTGGCGGGCCGGCTGCGCGCGTGGGGGGCCGACATGGTGGTGATCCAGGTGTCGATTGACACGACGGAGCCGCTGACGGGGTCGGCGTTCTGCGAGCATCGCGGGCCGGTGCCGTTCGTGGGCTGGCTGCAGATGCTGCGGGCCGTCTCGGAGCTGGTTGGCGAGGCGGCGGGAACGGACGGGATGGGTACGGACGTGGCGGACACTGGCCTGCCGGCGGTGTCCGTTCAGGTAGGGGAGCCACAACGATCATGAGTTCGGTCGAGACGTACAACCAGACCCCATCGCAGGCCGCGGCGCCCCGCGCCGGCCAGCGTGAGTGGATCGGGCTGTTCGTCCTGATGCTGCCGGCGATGCTGATCGCGATGGACATGACGGTCCTGCACCTGGCGGTGCCGTCGTTGAGCGCTGACTTGAAGCCGGGCAGCGCGCAGTTGCTGTGGATCGTGGACATCTACGGCTTCTTGATCGCTGGCTCGCTGATCACGATGGGGACGCTCGGGGATCGCATCGGACGGCGCAAGCTGCTGATGATCGGGGCGGCAGCGTTCGCGTGCGCCTCGATCCTGGCGGCCTTCTCCCCGAGCGCGGAGATCCTGATTCTGACCCGGGCGATCCTGGGGGTGGCCGGCGCAACGCTGATGCCGTCCACGATGTCCCTGATCCGCAACATGTTCCACGATCCGGAGCAGCGGACGTTCGCCATCGGCGTCTGGATCTCCAGCTTCTCGGTGGGGGCGGCGGTGGGTCCGCTGGTGGGCGGGTTCATGCTCCAGTTCTTCTGGTGGGGGTCGGTGTTCCTGCTGGCGGTGCCGGTGATGGCGTTGCTGCTGGCGTTGGGACCACTGCTGCTGCCGGAGTTCCGCGATCCGCGGGCCGGCCGCCTCGACATCCCCAGCGCAGCGCTCTCGCTGGCAAGCGTTCTGGCGCTGATCTTCGGCGTGAAGCAGACTGCCGAGCACGGGCTGACGGCCCTGGCGCTGACGGCCATCGCGGCGGGGCTGGTCACGGGCTTCGTCTTCGTGCAGCGACAGCGTGGGCTGGCCGATCCGCTGATCGACCTCCGCCTCTTTCTCAACCGGGCGTTCACGGCGGCGCTGGCGGTGAACACGGTCGGCATCTTCGCGATGTTCGGCGTGTACCTGTTCATCCCGCAGTACTTGCAGCTGGTGATCGGGCTGACGCCGCTCGAGGCCGGGCTGTGGACGGTGCCAGGGTCTCTCGTCTCGATTGCCGGCTCGCTGGGCGCACCGGCGCTGCTGCGCTGGTTCCGCCCGCGCCCGCTGATCTTCGGCGGGCTGGTGGTGGCGGTGGCGGGGCTGCTGCTGCTGACGCAGGTGAGCGTGTCCTCGCTCGGGATGGTCGTCGCCGGGCTGGTCATCATCTCACTCGGGTTCGGCGTGGTGTTCACGCTGACGGTGGACGTGGTGGTCGGGGCCGCGCCGCCGGAGCGCGCGGGCGCAGCCTCGGCGATCTCCGAGACCGGCTCGGAGCTTGGCGGGGCGCTGGGGATCGCGGTGCTGGGAAGCCTTGGGGTGGCGATCTACCGGCGACAGGTGGCGGCGCTGCTGCCGTCCGGGATCTCGCCGGAGGCCGCGGAGACGGCGCGGGACACGCTCGGCGGGGCCGTCAACGTGGCGGCGCACCTCTCGGACACGGTCGGCCCGATGCTGCTGCAGGTTTCGCGAGAGGCGTTCGTGGACGGCCTGCAGCTGGTGGCGGTCTGCGCGGTGGTGCTGGTGTTGGGGCTGGCGGTGCTGGCGGCGTTCTGGCTGGGGCAGCATGAGCCTGGCGCGCCCGCGCACGCGGCATCTGACGCCCGCGCGGCCGGCGAGCGCGGCGGCCTGCCCGCAAGCTATGCCGCCGAGTAGCCGCGCAGGCGTCGGCTACGGCGCAGGGGCGTTCTCACAGGCGTGCTCAACGACGCCATGCGGGCAGCAGGCTACCCCCACCACTGGTGGAAGTGGTTGACTGGCCCGTGCCCGTGCCCGACCGGGAACGCCCGCTCGATGGCACTCGTCACGTACGCCTTCGCGCCCCTGATGGCCCCCTCCAATGACTCGCCACGCGCCAGCAGCGCCGCGATAGCCGAGGCCAGCGTGCAGCCCGTCCCGTGGGTGCTCGTCGTGTCGATGCGGGGGGCCGGCAGCTCCAGGAACGCCGCGCCGTCGTAGAGCACGTCCACCGCATCGCCGGCCAGGTGGCCGCCCTTCACCAGCACGCTGCGCGCGCCCAGCCCCACGATCTCGCGGGCGGCCTGGCGCATCTCCTCGACGGTGGTGATCTCTCGTCCAAGCAGCACACCGGCCTCAGGCAGGTTGGGCGTGGCGACCGTCGCCAGGGGCAGCAGCTCGGTGCGGAGGGCCGTCACCGCGTCCTCGCGCAGCAGCCGGTCACCGCTGGTCGCCACCATCACCGGATCGACGACGAGGGTTGCGAGGCGGTGCTCGCGGACCTTTGCCGCCACCACCCGGATGATCTCCGAGCTGGAGAGCATCCCCGTCTTGACGGCGTCCGCGCCGATGTCCGACACCACGGCGTCGATCTGCGCGGCGATCAGGTCCGTGGGCAGCTCGAAGACGGCGGTCACCCCCAGCGTGTTCTGGGCGGTGATCGCCGTGATCGCCGAGGCGCCGAAGACGCCGAGTGCGGAGAACGTCTTCAAGTCAGCCTGGATGCCGGCGCCGCCGCCGGAGTCCGAGCCTGCAATGGTCAGCGCCGTCCGCACGCGGTCCATGTGTGCCCCTCTACGAGTCCTTGCCGGTGATTCAGGGTGCGCCAGAGCCAGAGACGGCTGCTCGCGCCCGCGCTACGGGAACGATGCGCCCACGGCTTCCGATGACCTCAACCATCGTAGTGCTGGTCTATCGAGCGGCGGCCACCACGTCGCGCAGCCGCTCCACGCCGAGCCGAGGGCTGGTCAGGATCGGCACCACGCGCCCACCCGCCTCAATGGTGTCCGCGCCATTCACCGCCCGCGCCATGCTCGCCTGCGCCAGCACGATGACGTCCACGCCGGCCGCCAGCTCGCGCAGCGCCTCGACCACCAGGGTGTCGTGACGCACACCGTCGCCGGCGCGCAGGGCCTGGAAAGCTCCCTCGGCCAGCCGGGTCGTCACCTCAACCGAGCGGTCGAGCCGCGAGGCGGCCCGGTAGATCAGGTCGGCTGTCGGGCCGAGCGTCGTCGGCAGGGTGGCGGCAACGCCCACGCGCGGCCCCTGCTCCACGGCTCGCTCGGCCATCGCCTCGTCTACCCGCAGCACCGTGACGCCAAGCTCGTCGCCCAGACCATCGGCAGACGGCCCCACCGAGGAGCAGGTCAGCATGATCACGTCAGCGCCATCCCTACGGGCAGCCTCGGCGCGCGCGCGGAACCGCTGGCGGACCTCGTCGGTCAGGGCGCCCGCCGCGATGGTGTCGCCCAGCAGGCTCTCGTCCACCACATGCTCGGCTGGCAGGCCCGGCGCGATCTCCTGCACCAGATCGCCGAACACCTTGACGTTGCCCTCGACGGTGTGGATCAGCACCACCTTCGTCATCGTCGTCGTCTCCCCTTCGAAGCGGTCAGCCGAACGCGGCCAGGATAGGCAGCCAGGCGGCATCGAAGGGATTGTACCGGTCAGGCGGGCAGGCGACGTTCAGCGGAGGGCGTGCTGAGGTAGTCGGGGTGCACTGCGTCAGGCGGGCGGCGTCTCGTCCAGCTCGCCCAGGGGCGTGATCTGGTTCTGGGTTACCCCCAGCACCAGCCGTTTGCCGCCGGCCCGCACCACGTAGACGGACCGGTTCGGGCCGAGCGTGGTGGAGTCCAACACTTCCAGGAGCGTCCCGCGCTGGCTGATGCTGCCGGCAGTGTACCGCTTGAGGGCGGCCATCGAGACGTAGGCCAGCGCCAGCACCGCGCCGAGCTTGAGCACCAGATCCATCGCCGCGCCCGGGCCGTCGAACGGGTCGCCGCGCTCGACACTGCCCGGCAACAGGAACGCCCCGAGCACCAGCACCAGGAGAGCGCCCGCCACCGCCAGCTTCGCCATGCCGAACTGCGCCACGATCTGCGCGCCGGCCGTGCGCGGCTCACGCCAGGAGACGGACCGCCAGAACTCGGCGGCCGGGGCCAGCGCGCCAGCAGCACGAGCGGCCGAAACACCGGCCGAAGCACCGTTCGGTTGGGCCGCCGGCTCGCCCGAAACGGCCGGCGGGGCGGCGGGATCAGCAGGCTGTTCGTGCGTGACAGGCATGATGCGTGGTATCCCCGGGCCTAGCCGAGCGACGCGATCCGCTTGGCGCGCGACACGACCTCGATGACGCGGACGCCAAACTTCTCGTCCACCACCACGACCTCGCCCCTGGCGATCAGCGTGCCGTTGACCAGGATGTCCGCCGGCTCGCCGGCCAGCCGGTCCAGCTCGATGACCGAGCCGTTCCGCAGCGCCAGGATCTCGGCGATCTTCATCCGCGTGCGCCCCAGCTCCACCGTCACTTGCAGGTTGATATCCAGCAGCAGATCGATCTGGGTGCGGTCGGCCTCGGAGATGCCCTCCGACAGCGGCGCGAACGCCGTGGCGGCCGGCGCCGAGACCGGCGAGGCCATCACGGCCGGCATCGACGGGACGGCAGCCGCGGCGGCCACCGGTTCTGGGGCCGGGTCTTCACCCCAGCCCATCTCATCCATCCAGGACTCGTCGTCCAGGCCACCTTGCTTCGTTGGGTCTTCCATGCGCGATCAGCCCTCCTGGCTCAGCTCTCCGATTCGACAGCGCGGACGATCTGCACCGCGAGGTGCTTCCCGCTCAAGCCGGCCTGACCGACAAACTTGACGCGGTCGTCAATGCGAATCGGAAGCGGTCCGTTCGCACTCGTGTTCAGCCGCAGCACGTTGCCCTTCTGCAGGGACAGCAGCCCCTCAACGGTCATGCCCATCGCGCCCAGCTCGACGGTGACCGGCAGCGTCACCTGGCTGATGCGCTCGCCCATCTGCTCGCGGCTGTCCTGGTCGGAGCTGCGCGAGGGGGTGGTCGAGGTCCAGACCTGCGAGGTGAGGCTGTCCAGCACCGGCTGGAGCACCTGGTAGGGCAGACACATGCTGATGGTGCCTGTCACCTTGAAGACGCAGACTTCCAGCACCAGCATCACGGTGGCCTCGGCCACCGTGGCGAACTGGGCCAGCTCCGGGCTGAGCACTGGCTCTTGCATCGTCGGGCGGAGCGGCACGACGTTCGCCCAGGCCTCGCGCAAGCTGCTCAAGATGAACTGCCCGATGGTCTTGAGCAAGGCCATCTCGATCTCGGTCATCTCACCCGTACGGGGCGTCGGGGTGCCAGTCCCGCCGAGCAGCCGGTCGATCAGCACGCGGGCGACCGGCAGGTTCAACTCGACAACAGCCTGCCCCGGCAGCGGCGCCAGCCCGACGACGTAGATGACCGTCGGCGTGGGCAGGGACTGGATGTACTCGTCGTAGGTGCCCTGCTCCAGCATGGTGAGCCGGACCTGCACGCCCGCGCTGAGGTACGACGTGAGCGACGAGCCGAGCATCCGGGCAAACGACTCGTGGAGGATCCGCAGCGAGCGCAAGTGCTCCTTCGAGAACTTGTCGGGGCGGCGGAAGTCGTACAGCTTGGCTGGCTTCTGTGGGGCCAGCGGCGGCGCTGCAACGGCAACAGGAGCTGCGCTCTGTGCGAGCTCTGGCTGATCCGAGTCGCCATCCACCGGCGGCAGACCCGCGTCCTCGTCGTCGCCGCCGAGGTTCAGATCGCCAGAGAGCAGCGCCTCGATCTCTGACTGGGAGAGGATCTTGTTGTCGCGCATTCCTTGCTCTTGTCCGTTCCGGTGAGCAGCGTCCTACCCTCACCGCCGTGGCCTGGAAACCACAGATTCGCCTGGAGCGGGTGCCGTGCATCGTACCCGTCCGCGCGGCGCAGGATCTCACCCACAGGAGCTGCGATTGCTGGGTGTGAGATCCTGCGCTGCGCTCGCAGGCTCGCTACGCTCAGGATGACAGGTTGGCCTACTGCCTACTGCCTACTGCCTACTGCCTACTGGATGATGAAGTCGCTGAAGTAGACGGACAGGACCTCCTGCCGCTCTTTCGGATCGTGCGCCTGCTTCTCAAACGCGCGGTTGAGCTTGGCCTTGATCTCGTCGCGCAGCCGCTGCTTACCCTCAGGGGCCATCAGCTCGGCGGACGTCCGGGCGGTCAGCATCGCGGTCAGCTCATCCTCGATGAGGGGGAGCGTGCCGGCCAGCTCGAGCTTCAGCTCGTTCTGCGCCTCCTTGTACTTCTCACCCGCGGGCAGGGCCTTGCCAGAGTGGTCCGCCATCTCCAGCGTAATGGACACCTTGAGGTAGCGCATCACGCCAGGGTCTGCCAGATTCACGATGCGCTCGCGCATCGGGAGCATCATGCCGACTTTCGGCTTCTCGACGTACTTGATGGTCGTCTGGGCCGGCTTGGTGATCCCCAGCGACTCGCCAAAGGCGAGGGTAGCGCCCAGCGCGGCCCCGGCTCCGAGCAGAAGCCCGAGGATCATCAGGATGATTTTGCCTTTGGACAGCGCTTTCATGGTTGTGTACCTCGGTTGGCGACAGGTGCTCCGGGGAGCCCGGCGGGCGCGGCGGGGCGGGCGCCAGCGACAGCCTGTGTCCCGTTCCCAGGGGACTGCGGGAAGAGCACGACCAGGTCGACGCGGCGGTTCCTGGCGCGGCCCTCACGGCTGTCGTTCGGGGCGACGGGGCGGAACTCCCCGAAGCCGGCGGCACTCAGGCGGATCGGGGCGATGTCGGCGTGCTCGGCGAAGTACCGGCTCACCGTCGTCGCGCGGGCCGAGGACAGCTCCCAGTTCGAGGGATACAGTGCCGTCGCGATCGGGATATTGTCGGTATGGCCTTCCACCCGAATCTCGTTTGGCATGGTCCTCAACCGCTCCGCGAGCGTGTCCAGCAGGGTCATGCCACGCGGTTTGAGATCAGACTTGCCAGAATCGAACAGAAGATTCCCAGCCAGACTGATCACGATCCCCTCTCGCGACACACCTACTTCAACGCGGCCGGACGTGTCCGGGGGGACGGGGACATCGTTGACTGCCTGACGAACTTCTGCGAGCGCCTGGGCGATGGGTCCGTCCTGCGAGGAGCCGCCGGTCATCGCGGCGACCTCCTGGCTGAGCGCGGCCGGCATGACCGGCGGGATCATCGCCGAGCCGCTCGAGCCCTTCAGGCTGGTGGGCTCGGCGCCTCGCAGCACCTCCACGGCAAAGGCGCGCTGCAGTGACGTCCGCAGAGCGTCCATCTTCGCCTTGTCGGTCTGGCCCATCGCGAAGAGCACCACGAACAGCACCATCAGCAGCGTGATCATGTCGGCGTAGCTGACCAGCCACCGTTCGTGGTTGACGTGACCTTCTTCGTGGTGCTTCTTCTTCTTCGCCATCGCTGCGCGTCCGTGCCTCGGATGTCCTCAGTGGGAGCGCTGCCGCGCGCCAGGCCGCCTTGCAGCGGCTGCCCCGCCGGTGAGGACGGCCCACTGAGGAGGTGAACGTCTCCGCGCCTGCTCAGGGGCCGCCTGTCTGCGTCAGTCTTGTGTGAGTCTCAGCGAACGGTGGTCTGGGGACGGGTCATCAGGCCGCCTTCTTCTCGGCTGCCGCGCTACCCTTCGCGCCACCCTGACCGTGTCCGCGCAGGGCGGGCGGCAGGTACGCTTCCAGCTTCTCACGGACCACGCGGGGGTTGTCTCCCGCCTGGACGGCCATCACGCCCTCGACGACCAGCTCCTTCGAGTGGGCCTCGTGTGCACTCTTTACCTTGAGCTTGCTGGCGAGCGGCAGGAAGCAGGCGTTCGCGAAGAAGATCCCGTACAGCGTTGCCAGGAAGGCCGAGGCGATCAGTGGGCCGAGCTTGTCCGGCTCGGACAGGTTCTCGAGCACGTGGACAAGGCCCATCACCGTACCGATGATGCCCATCGTCGGCGCGTACCCGCCCATCGCCTCGAAGAAGCCCGCGCCAGGCTTGTGGCGCTCCTTCATCGCCTCGATGTCCGCTTCAAGGATCTCCCGCACCAGCGCCGGGTCGCTGCCATCGACCACCATCTGGATGCCGCGCCGCGTGAACGGCTCGAGCGATCCAGCTTCCTGTTCAAGCGCCAGCAGACCCTCGCGGCGGGCGCGGTCCGCAAGCTTGACGAACGTGTCCACCACGTGGGTCAAGTCGTGCGGGGCGTCCTTGATGGCGATGGTCATCAGCTTCCCGAGGGACGTCGCGACCGACAGCGGGAACGAGATCAGGGCGGCCCCGAAAGTCCCCCCAATCACGATGATGAACGCCGGCAGCATGACCAGCTTGTCCGGGGTCGTCCCCTCCATCATCGCGCCGCCCAGCAGCGCGACAAGGGCGAGGATCAGACCAGGAAGCGTTGTTTTATCCATAGACGTGTGCTCCTGGTCCCCTAGCTGGCAAGCCGAACGGCGCTCTGCGGACCGTAGGCGGCCCGCCGATACGCGATGACACGCGCCACGACTTCCGCCGGCGCTTCCTGCACGATCAGGTTGCGACCATCGACCAGGGTCAGATGGGTATCCGGGGTGGCCTCGACGAGCTCGATCAGCTCGGCGTTCACGACCAGCTCGGTACCATCGAGCCGGGTCACAGAGATCATCAGCTGGCCGTCCTTTCCCACGGGCCAGAGCGGCGCCGTGGCCCGCGTTTCCTTGATAGGCGCCTCGGCTCAAGAGGCTGCGAGCACGGCCCCGAGTCGACACGAACCCATGCCCAGCAGGAGCGCATCCCGCATGGGACGCCCTGGCTGTCCACGACTCGCCACCAGAATCATCGGCGGGTTTCGCGTGGGTGTACAGGCATTAATGGGAAGAGTCGCGCAGGCGCGAAGGGGAAGAGTCGCGCAGGCGCGAAGCGGCAGAGTCGAGCAAGCCAAGCGGCAGAGTCGAGCAGGCGAAGCGGCAGAGTCGAGCACAACCCAATTTTCTCAAGACCTGTCCTCCTGGCAGCCTCGGCCATCGTTACGGTTCGTCGGAGCGGCCACGCGAGCGTGACGGAATCCGCCGACGGCACCCGTCGCCTGCACCGCCCCCGCCCTCGCCTCAACCACGGGCCCACGGCCATGAGCGCCACGGCCCCGTGCGCGACGGCCCCGGCGCTGTCCTCATGGATCCCCCTCCATGGTCTGCGAGAGCCATGACGAAATGTCGAGAATCCGCGTCAATAAGCATCCCGCCTCTGTTCTGATGAACGTTAGACCGTGTAGCCGCCGTCCCAGCATCGCAACGTTGCTTGCCAGGCCAGGGGTGGCTCTGAGAACGATCCCGAGACCGTGAGGACGGTCGACTGGCCGGGCACGCCCGGCGCTGGTTGAGGAGGACACAACATGCAGGGCACTGCCTTGGCGATCGGGGATGAGCAGGTCGTAGTGCTCGAGCTTGCGGGCGAGGCGTACGGCGTGGAGATCGGTCGCGTCGAGGAGATCATCCGGATGCAGGCCATCACACGGATTCCGAACGGCCCGGCCTTCATCGAGGGCGTGACGAACCTGCGCGGCCGGGTGATCCCCGTGCTCGACCTTCGCAAGCGATTCGGGCTGCCGGCCACCGAGGCGACACGGCGCAGCCGGATCGTCGTCGGCGAGCTGGGCGAGCACACGGTGGGCCTGGTGGTCGACGGGGTGTCCGAGGTGCTGCTGGTCGGCTCCGACGCCGTCGAGCCGCCGTCGACCCTGGTCACATCCGCGGATTCAGCCTTCCTCCGGGGGGTTGCGAAGCTGGAGGAGCGGCTCATCCTGCTGCTCGACCTCTCTCGCATCCTGACCCGGGCCGAGCAGGAGGATCTGGCAGCCTGATCGTCGTGTGCAGCCGTCTGCGCCCCAGCACCCGTTGAGCGCAGGCACCCACCCTACCACAGCGCCAACCCTACCACAGCGCAGCGCGTGGCGGATCGAGAACGCGAACACCCGCCACACCAGAGCCGCCGTCCGGGACGGCGGTCCTCACCATCGGAAGCCCAGGCCCAAGTAGAGCACGGACAGGAGCGAGGAGAACGGTGGCAAAGATTCTGATCGCCGACGACGCCGCCTTCATGCGGATGCGCTGCGGCAAGATGCTGCAGTCCCACGGGCACACCGTCATTGAAGCCGAGAACGGCCGCGAGGCCGTGGACAAGTTCAACAGCGAGAACGTGGACGTCGTCCTGCTGGACATCACCATGCCCGAGATGGACGGCCTGACGGCCCTCAAGGAGATCAAGAAGGCGGACCCGAACGCCCGCGTGGCGATGGTGACGGCCATTGGTCAGCAGCAGGTCGTGATGGAAGCGCTCCAGTCGGGCGCGCGCGACTTCGTGGTCAAGCCGTTCCAGCCGGAGCGCGTGCTCGCGGCCGTGGAGAAGCTCCTCAAGTAGGGGCACGACGGACAGTCTGACAAAGGAGACACATCGGATGGAGACGCGGACCGTCGTCGATCCCGCCATCGAGCAGGTGCTCGCGCAGCCGTCGCGCACGATCCCCAAGGCCGAGCACCTGGAGCCGTTTGTGGCCGCTGCGCGCGACGTGCTCGAGCAGGAGCTGGCCTCCGAGGTGCAGTCTGGCAAGCTGGCGCTGGCCAACGGCACCTGCACGACCCACGAAGTGACCGCCATCGTCGGCATCACCGGCCAGCTGACTGGCATGGCGATGTACGGCATGAGCGAGGAGACCGCCCTGGCGATTGTCGGGCAGTTGATGGGCTGCCCGTGCGACGAGCTGGACGAGCTGGCCCTTTCGGGTATCGGCGAGCTGGCAAACGTCATCACCGGCTGCGCAACCACCCTGCTGGCCCAGCTCGGCCTCGAAGTGGACATCGCCCCGCCAGTCCTGTTGCAGGGTGCTGGCAGCCGCATGAGCACCGCTGGCATCCAGCGGCTCGTCGTTCCGCTGGTGACGGCGCTCGGCACAGTCGAGGCCCAGCTGGCGATCAAGGAGCGGCGGTAATGGAGCTGCGGCTCGACGCGACCCCTGAGGAGCTTCCGATCTTCATTGCGGAGACGGATGAGATGCTCCAGATGCTCGACGAGCAGCTTGTTCGCCTCGAGCAGGATGGCCCGAGCCCGGAGCTCCTTCAGGAGGTCTTTCGGGCCGCGCACACCATCAAAGGCTCGTCGGCGGCAATCGGCCATCTCCGCATGGCCAAGCTCACCCATGCCACCGAGAGTCTCCTCGACAAGGTCCGGCACGGCGAGATCGCCACGACGCCGGCCCTGACGGAGCTGCTGTTCCAGGCCCTTGACATGCTCAAGGCCCTGGCCGCCGAGGTCCAGACTGGTGAGATGACCGACCTGGACGTCACCAACCTGGTCTCGAAGCTCGAAGCCCATGCTGCCAACAAGGGCGCCTCGACGGCGTCCTCGCGCGGCGTGCGCCCGAGCGTCATCGAGCCGCCGGAGGGCGCAACGCACCACATGCTGGTGCAGCTCGACTCCGAGGAGTGGAAGTCGGTCCGCGCGTTCCAGACGCTGCTCGCGGTGGACGAGTGCGGCGAGATTCTCCTGAGCCGGCCGTCGCGCACGGAGGTCATCCAGCAGCTCGTCAACAAGCGGCTGGAGATCTACGTCCGCTCGACGAAGACCATCGACCAGATCCGCGAGAAGCTCGGCGGCGTGCAGGACATCACCATCCTGCGCCTGCTCGACGTCGAAGACATGGCCTTTGAAGATTCGGCGGCCATGGGAGACGTCCACCAGGCGCCACAGACGGACGCCGCCGCCGCTGCCCAGAGCAGCGATCACGGCCCGGCCGGCGCGGCTGGCGCCGCCAACAAGAAGGGGGCAGCACGCCCAGCCACGGCCACCGTCCGCATCGACGTGGAGCGGCTGGATCGGTTGCTCAACCTGGTGGGCGAGCTGGTCATCGACCGGACCCGTTTGCTGGGGCTGGGCCGCGCCTTGCAGGATCAGCTGGGCGAGCACGCGATGCTCTCCGAGATCACCGAGACGGTCTTTCACCTGGGCCGCGTCACCGACGAGATGCAGGCCGAGGTGATGAAGAGCCGGATGCTGCCGATCGGCACCGTCTTCAGCCGCTTCCCGCGCGTCACCCGTGACCTGTCAACCCGCCAGGGCAAGAAGGTCGAGCTGGTGATCGAGGGGCAAGAGACCGAGCTGGACCGGTCGGTCATCGAAGAGATCGGCGATCCGCTGGTGCACCTGCTGCGAAACGCCATCGATCACGGCGTGGAGCAGCCGGCCGACCGCATCGCCGCTGGCAAGCCCGAGATGGCCATCGTGAAGCTGACGGCGGAACACGTCGAAAGCTCCATCGTGATCACCGTCGAGGACAACGGGCGAGGCATCGACCCGGCCAAGATCAAGGCGAAGTCGGTCGAGCGCGGGCTCATCACGGCAGAAGTCGCCCAGCGTATGTCGGACGCCGAAGCGCTGGAGCTGATCTTCGCCCCGGGCTTCTCGACGGCCGCCGCCGTCACGGACATCTCTGGGCGCGGTGTCGGTATGGACATCGTGCGGACGAACGTCGAGCGGCTGGGCGGCACCGTCGAGGTGCAGTCGAAGCTCGGCGAGGGCAGCCGGTTCTTCCTGCGCCTCCCGCTGACCCTGGCGATTGTCCAGGCGCTGCTGGTGCGCGTGGGCGGCGGCATCTACGCACTGCCGCTCTCAAGCGTCACCGAGACGCTGCGCGTCCCCGTGGCCGACATCCAGCGGCTGCAGCAGCAGGAGGCGATCCTCCTGCGCGGGAAGGTCCTGCCGATCGTGCGGTGCTCCGCGCTGTTCCAGTGCGAGTCCGAGCTGCCGCCCAACGCGCGTGACATTCTCGTCGTCGCCGTCAAGGTCGGCGAGCGACAGATCGGCCTGGCCGTGGATCGGCTGCTGGGCGAGCAGGAAGTCGTGATCAAGTCGCTGGGCGACCTGATCGGCGACGTGCCGGGCCTCTCCAGCGCGGCCATCCTTGGCGACGGCACGGTCGCCCTCATCGTCGACGTTCCGGCGCTGGTCCAGCGACTCGCTACGATGGACCGGGCCGAGTGGAGGTGGTCCGATGCACGAGACGCTGACGAGTCCGCTCGCGCCCTCGCCCACGCCTGAGCTGAGCGCCGAGCTGAGCGCCGAGCTGGCCACGATGGCAGTCGTGGCCGCCTCGGCGGTCCAGAGCGCCGCGAACGCCCTGTCTGAGATGGCCCTGCGTGAGATCACGGCGGTCTCGCCAGAGGTCAGGATGGTGGACCTGTCCCATCTGACGATGGTGGCTGGTGACCCCGAACGATCCGTCGTGGCCGTCTACCTCGGGATCGAGGGCGACATCCAGGGGCACATCCTGATGGCCTTCAGCGAGGCGATGGCGCTGGGGCTGGTCGACATGCTGCTGGGCGAGCCAGAGGGAACCACCTCGGAGCTTGGCGAGCTGGAGATCTCGGCGCTGGCCGAAGCCGGCAACGTCGGCGGCTCGTTCTTCCTGACCACCATCGCGGACTGGTCCGGCCTGACGCTCCCCCCGACGCCCCCGGTCGTCATCCACGAGATGTGCGGTGCAATCCTCGGGACGTTGGCCGGCGAGCTGGCCCTCCAGGCGCACGATCAGGCCATGGTCATTGACGCGCAGTTCACCTGCGACGGGCAAGTGGTCGACGCCTCGTTCTTCATGTTCCCCGGCGATCAGATGATCGAGAAGGTTGGCCATGCTCGACCAGCCGAGGCGGCCCTTGCATGATTGCTACAGCTACATCTGTCATTGCTGTCGGGCTAGGTGATCTCTTCCTGAGTCGATCTGAAGATCTGGTGGCCTATAGCCTCGGCTCATGCATCGGGATCTGCCTGTGGGATCCCGGCACCAAAGTGGCCGCCATGGCCCACGTCGTCTTGCCGGCTGCGCCTGCGGGCGGCTCCGTGGCACTGCCAGGCAAGTTCGGCGACACCGCCGTGCCAGCGATGCTCGACGCCCTCGCCAAAGCTGGCGCGCAGAAGTTTCGCCTGCAGTGCAAGATCGCCGGCGGCGCTGCCGTCCTGGCAATCGGCGGCGGCGGCAGCCTCCCAAAGATCGGCGAGCGCAACATCGAGGCGGTGAAGAAGGCGCTCGCGTCCGTCAACATCCGCATTCTCGGCGAGCAGACCGGCGGCAACATGGGGCGTACCGTGCGCCTTGAGCCGTCGACCGGGCGCGTCCTGGTGCGGACCGTCCGTGGAACCGAGACAGAGCTATGACTGATCGCCTCCCCCCGCGCGACCCTGGCGCCGGCAGCCCCGGCCAGCCGCCGGCCCGCCCACCTCTTCGGCCAGCCTCCCGGTTCGAGCCAGCCCGCCCGGCTGGGACGCCCGGCTCTTCGTTTGGATTGCCCAACCGGCCAGCGGCCCCGCTCCGCCCGAGCGCGCCGCCCGCACCGGTGGCTCGCCCCGCTGGCGTCACCGGGCCAGCCCCTCGGCCCGCCCAGCCGACGCCCACCCCGGCGAGCGACCGGCCGATTCGCGTCCTGATCGTGGATGACTCGGTGCTGATGCGCCAGGCCGTCCGGCGGCTGCTGACTGCCGATACAGGTATCGAGGTGGTGGACGTCGCGCGGGATGGGCTGGAGGCGCTCGCGAAGGTCGAGAAGCTCCAGCCGGACGTCCTGACGATGGACGTGGAGATGCCGCACATGGACGGCCTCTCCGCGCTCAAGATGCTGATGGAGCACTACCCGCGCCCCGTCGTCATGCTCAGCAGCCTGACGGCGGCCGGCGCGGAGGCCACGGTCAAGGCCCTGGCGCTCGGCGCGGTGGACTTCATGCAGAAGCCGTCCGCCAACGTGCCCGGCGGCCTGGCTGCTCTCGGCGACGAGCTGATCGCCAAGGTCAAGCGGGCCTCCCAGGCCCGGGTGCGCCGACCGCTGCTCCACGCAACGTTGCCCACGCCGAGCACGTCTTCGGCGACGGCCTCGGCCGCGCCGCGCCCGGGCAGCGCCCTGGGCACGGCCAACGGGACCGGGCTGGCCGGTGGCGGAGCTGCCGCACCGCAGCCGATCCGCGAGCCAGACCGGCTGCTGGTCATCGGCTCGTCCACGGGCGGGCCGCGCGCGCTGGCGGAAGTCGTTTCCGGCCTGCCGGCTGACCTGCCGGCAGCGGTCGTCATCGTCCAGCACCTGCCGGCTGGCTT
Source organism: Chloroflexota bacterium (assembly GCA_020850535.1). NCBI lineage: Bacteria > Bacillati > Chloroflexota > Chloroflexota bacterium. The sequence goes on along the minus strand of JADZEM010000013.1, from coordinate 135,169 downwards.
CACGAAGTCGCTGGCGGAGCGGCTGAACCAGATCTGCCCGCTGGAGGTCTCCGAAGCGAAGGATGGCGACCAGCTCAGCGTCGGGCGGGTGCTGGTGGCCCCAGGCGATTTCCACATGAAGGTCTCTGGCCGCCGCGTGCAGCTGGAGATGGGACCGCGCCGGCACGGCGTGCGCCCGGCGGTCGATACGACGCTCGAAACCGCGGCGGCCACGTTCGGCCCGGCTGTCCTGACCGCGATCCTCACGGGCATGGGCGAGGACGGCACCGAGGGCGCTCGCGCCGTCAAGGACGCTGGCGGCCAGGTGCTGGCCGAAGACGAGTCCACCTGCGTGGTCTACGGGATGCCGCGCTCCGTCGTCGAGCACGGCCTGTCAGACGAAGTCGTCCCGCTGGATCACATGGCGGCTGCCATCGTACGCCGCCTCCCAACACTCAAACCGCGCTTCTCCAAGAGGTGATCCGATGATCGACGACCTTGGCTATGCACAATTCCAGAAGACTGTACAGCGGCTGATCGGCGTCGATCTGGCGTCTTACCGGCAGGGGCAGATGCGACGGCGGCTTGACGCACTGGTCGCACGTGTCGGCGTCAACGGCTTTGCCGAGTACGCCAAGCTGCTGGAGCGCGATCAGTCCCGGCTGCAGGAGTTCCGCGACTACTTCACCATCAACGTCACCGAGTTCTTCCGGGATCCGGACCGCTTCCGCTACCTGGAGAGCAAGGTGCTGCCGGAGCTGCTGGCCGGGCGGACAGCGTTGAAGGTCTGGAGCGCGGCCTGCTCCATCGGTGCGGAGCCGTACTCCGTGGCGATCCTCCTCAAGGAGCTGGCCCCGACGCTCTCACACAAGATCACGGCCACCGACGTGGACGTGACGATTGTCGACCGGGCTCGCCGCGCCAACAAGTACGTCCAGGCCGAGCTGAAGAACGTCGCGCCGGCCCGGCTGGAGAAGGCGTTCACCAAGATGCCAGACGGCACCTACACGGTGAAGTCAGATGTGCGGCAGCTGGTGGACATCAAGCTCCACAACCTGCTGACCGCGCCGCCGGCCCAGGGCTACGACCTGATCCTCTGCCGGAACGTGGTGATCTACTTCACCGACGAGGCCAAGGCAACCCTCTACGATCATCTCGTCGGGGCGCTGCGGCCGGGTGGCGTGCTGTTCGTGGGCGGCACCGAGATGGTGGCTGCCGCGCACCAGCTGGGGCTGTCGTCCATCGGGCCGTCGTTCTACCGGAAGGAAGAGCAGGCCGGGGTGGCCGGCCGGCCGCGCCTGCGGATGGCCGCCGGGATGCGGTAGGACTGGGAGCGATCAGCTTTCAGGCGCCAGCCATCAGGGTAGATCGAAGAGGCCGCCGGGCATGTGCCCGGCGGCCTCTCTGTGTGTGGAGACACGGGTATACTTCTGATGCGGGTGTATACACCCGCATCACCCGGACGTATGAGGTGCCCGCGGATGTCGAAAGTGGTGACGCTGCGTCTGCCTGAGGCGACGGCCGAGCGCCTCAAGAAGGTCGCCCGGCGGGCTGGCCGCTCGGTGAGCGAGACCGGCGCGCGCTCGATCGAGGAGTGGCTGCGGCAGCAGGAGTTCGCCGACATCGAGTTCCGCGAGTTCCAGGGGCAGCGCCTCGCCTGCCTGAAGGGCAGTATCCGGCTCTGGAAGCTCATCATGGCCGCCCAGGACTATGACCTCGACCCTGCGAGGACTGCTGAACACCTTCAACTACCGGTGCACCGGGTTCAGGCGGCCCTCAACTACTACGCAGCCTATCCTGAAGAGATCGACCGAATGATTGCTGAGAACGACGCAGTCACCTTTGAGGACTTGCAGCGTGTCCTGCCGAGTATTCGGTTGACGACCATCGTCGTGCAGGACGATGCTGATCCGCTGACGCCTTGATGCTGCGCCTGCTTCTCGACGAGCACATCTCGCACGTCATCGCTGATACGCTGGCACGGCGGCGTCCGGAGATCAGCATCACCACGGTACAGCAATGGCGCGGCGGCCAGCTTTCTGGCATGCCTGATGATGTGGTACTCCTCGCCGCGGCCGAGGACAGACTCACGCTTGTCTCCAGTGACGTGAACACTATTCCGGCGATCGTCAGGGAGATGGGGGCACTTGGGCAGGCCCATGCCGGCGTCATCCTTGTTCGGCGGGATCTGACCCACACCAACAATTTCGGTCGCCTCGTTCGCGCACTTGAGCTGTTCTGGGACCAGGAATGTCACGCGGACTGGACCGAGCGCATCGACTTCCTCCGCGTCCCTTCGCACTATTAGCGCAACGCCGAGGCACGCCAGCATCAGGCTATTCCGGAACTCGTGAATTGGGGGGCCAGAGCCGCGCCGAGGCCCGGGCGGCCCAACGGCAGCACCAGTGCGCCGCCCTCGATGCGCTCGGCAGGATCGAGGACGGTGGGCCGCCAGTCGGCCTCGCCCCACGCGAACTCCAGCGGCGCGGCGTGCGGCACGCTCGCCAGGGCCGACGCGCTCGCCAGGGTGCTGATCGGCCCGCTCGGGTTGTGCGGCGTGATCCAGACGCCCCGATCCTTGCTGGCAGCGGCCAGTTTCAATAACTCGCCGATACCGCCGATGTGCTTCACATCCGGCAGGTAGAACTCCGCCGCGCCGGCTGCGAGGAACGGCTCGAAGGCCGCCGCGCTGATGAGTCGCTCGCCGGTGGCCACCGGCAGCGGCGCTCTCAGCCTGACGGCCAGCGTGTCCTCGGGGCCATCCTCGTACGGGACGGGGTCTTCGAGCCAGCCGACGTTGAGCGCCGCCAGCTCCGAGGCTACCTCCAGGGCGCTCGCCACGTCGAAGCGCCAGTGGCAGTCCACCTGCACCCGGATCTCTGGCCCGACGGCCTCACGAACGGCCGCGACGCGCGCCAGCCCAGGCTCGGCGAGGCGGCGGCGCTCACCGGGCAGCGAGCCGTACACGACCTCGTCGAACGGCGCGAGCTTGATGGCGCGAAACCCCTCGCGGACGGCCCGCGCGGCGTTGGCCGCGAAGCCAGCCGGCATCCGCTCCACGGTGGCGCGGTTGATGTTGGCGTAGAGCGGCACCGTCCGCTGATCGGGACGCGCGCCGAGCAGGTGGGGAAGCGGCACGCCCTCCACCTGGGCGCGGAGATCCCACAACGCCTGCTCGACGGCACTGGCAGCGGTGGCCGCCACCCGGCGCGGCGTGCCAGCGGGAGCCGCCTGATCCAGCACCGCCCAGGCTGCCGCGGGGTCGTCCCAGACGACGCCGAGCACGTGCTGCTGGAGCGGCCCCGTCAGCAGGGCGATGGTGGCGGCATCGTCGCCGCTGTGGGACGCCTCGCCATACCCCACGCGGCCGGCCGCATCCGTGAGGGCGACGAAGACCCAGTCACCACGGTGGTTGACAGGTATGCGGCTCACCGCCAACGCGGCGCAACGGATCGGCTGCTGGTACGGCATCGTGATTCAGTGCTCCCTGCCGAGGGAGGGTAGCCGTAGTACCATGCCCTCGTGAATAGAACACTTGTGCTTTTAGGGCTCGTGGTGGCGGGGGTCGCGGTGCTGGTAGGCTGCTGGCCGGTCGTGCAATCGCAGCCACCGGCGGCCATCGCGCCAGCCCCCACGGCGACCGCTGCGACGGCCGCTCCCCGCTCGACAGCGTCCTCCCCCGAGAAGCCGAACGGCGCGGCTGCCGCCAGACCGACGTCCGCTCCGGCGAAGCCGGCCGCGCCGCCAACCGTTGTCGCGGCAGCCGCCAGGCCGACGACCAGACCGTCGCCGGCGGCCAACGGCGCGGCCACAGCAGCCAGCCCGGTGGCGGTCATCGCGACCTCGGTGGCCGGGCTGCCGGGGGCCGTCGCCTCGCCGGCCGTCAGCACGGACGCCCGTGCCAACGCGCAGCCGGACATCCTCGGCGTGGCGACCTCGGCCGTCGCAGTGGCGGAGGCCAACGCGACAGACCAGGAGGCCGTGGCGCTGTGCGGGCCGGGCGCGGTCCTGGCCACGCGGGCCGGGCAACTCGCGGGGAAGCAGGCAACCATCGCGATCCCGCGCGTGGCCGCGTCGTACCAGCCGAACACGCGCGGCCAGCCGACGTTCCTCAACGACGCCCCCTATCCGAACCACGTCTTCACCGCCGTGATCTGGGGCACGGACCGGCGGCAGTTCCAGCCGCCGCCCGAGAGCTGGCAGGGCAGGAGCCTGTGCGTGACGGGGCCGGTCGAGCTGTTCCAGCAGCGCCCGCAGATCGCCGTCAGCTCCCCGAGCCAGCTTCGGGCCGCCCGCTGACCGGCGTGGCGCGGCGTGCGTCGGCGTCCGGACCGTGCAGCCCGGACGCCGACGCCCGCGTCTCGCGCCTACTGGCGCTTGCCGAGCAGCTCCGCGCTCACCCAGGGCAGGAATCCATCCAGGAAACGCTCGGTGGCCGGCATAAAGTACGAGCCGTAGTGGGCAATCGGGTCGAGGCAGGTCACGAGCAGCCGGCCGGGCGTGCTGACCTCGTCCATGTACATCACGACGCCGCCGTCTTCCATCGCAACGAGTGTCTCGGCCCCCACGGGCGGGGTGAACACGCCGTGCTGATGCCAGGTGCAGTCGGCCAGCGTGAGGTAGTTGAACAGGCTGTGCTCTGGCTTCTTCAGTACCAGCCCGCTCCTGGCGTTCGGCTCCAGCCACCACCAGAAGTTGGTGGGGCGGTACTCCCAGTCCACACCGGGCAGGAGTGGCGTCGGCTGCTCGCCGAAGGCGATCACCGTGCCGCCCTGATCCAGGTACTGCAGAATCCCCTCCTGGCCTGCCATCAGCCGGTCGGGGTGCATGCGGTCGGGGATGATGACCGCGTCGTACTGGGACAGGTCGACGGTCGGCAGATCGAGCAGGTAGATGATCTCGTCGATGTGCTTGCGGTACTTCGGCTCGTTGAGCGTGCGGTTCTGGAACGGGGTGCCGCCGTAGACCGCCGCGAGCCGCTTCGGACGACGCATCGCCGGTGCTTTCCGCGCGGTCGCGTCGGGCGCCGTCGCCACCATCGGCGTGCTCGGCTGAACCGTCCCAGGCTGGTCGGGCTGGCCGCTCATGCGGGCACCTCCACGCGCGTAAGGGCGTCGGCCTCGGCGAGCATCCAGCGCAACAACTGCCCTGCGATCCGTCCAGCGGTCGAGTCGCGGTCCACCGATGCCAGCAGATCGTTGCCAGCGTGCACCAGGATGACCCCACGCGTGGAGACGCGATCCACGTAGACGATGGGCTCGCCGCCGGGCAGCATCGCGATGATCTCCGCGCCGGCCGGCGGCTCGTGGTGACCGCGTGCAAAGAAGCCAGCCACCCCCTTACGGAACGTCAGATCCTCGGCGCGGACACCCTCGAACACCGGGTGGTCAGCGACCAGCGACACCACGTAGTCGTGGTACGAGCGGATCGTCTTCGGATGGAACATACCGGCGCCCGGCAGCCAGGGGCGGAACAGGTGGCCGCTGAACGCCAGCACCTTGCCGGCGTCGAGGAAGGCGCGCACCCGGTCGCGGTGCAGCAGCAGAAACTCCTGGTCACAGCCGCTGGAGACGATCAGGCCGCCGTAGGCGCTGAGGTCGAGCGCGGGCAGATCGTAGATGTCGTGGGCGACGATGGCGTCGCGGAGGTCCGAGTCTGACACCTGTGCATGGGTGTAGCTTCGGGAGGGGTGGAGCAGCGCGATTCCGGACATGCACGCACCTTGTCTGAACGTCGGCCGCGTCTTCACGTCGGCCGCCAGGCCTCGTCGGGCAGGGAGACGGCGGCCCCCACCAGCCGCTGGGTGTAGGGGTGCTCGGGCTGTTCGATAATCTGGCCGGACGGTCCGGCCTCGACGATCTGACCCTGGTCGAGGATCAGCAGACGGTCGCAAAACGCCCGCGCCAGGGCGAGGTCATGGGTGATGTAGAGGTAGCTGATGCCCTGCTCGCGGCCGAGGCGGGTCATCAGCGCAAGCAGCTCCAGGCGGAGCGAGACATCCAGCATGGTCGTCGGCTCGTCGGCGACGATCAGGCGCGGATGCAGAATCACGGCCCGCGCCAGCGCCACACGCTGCCGCTCCCCTCCGGACAACTGATGGGGGAAGCGGTTCAGGAACCGGTCGGCCGGCGTCAGCGACACCGCGTCGAGCGCCTCGCAGACGCGCACCAACCGTTCGGCAGGTGTGCCGATGCCGTGGATCGTCAGCGGCTCGGCCACCACGTCGCGGATGTGCATGGTCGGCGGCAGGGCGTCGTACGGATCCTGAAAGACCAGATGCAGCCGCCGCCGCATCGCCCGTAGCGCATCGCCGCGCAGGCCAGCGATGGCCGTTCCCTCGAAAAGGATCTCGCCGCTGTCGGCCGGCTCCAGCCCGGCCACCAGGCGGGCGATAGTGCTCTTGCCGGCACCGCTCCCACCGACCAGCCCGACGGCCTCACCTGGCTCGACACGGAAGCTCACGCCGTCCAGCACCACATGGGAGGAAGCGCGCCAGCCCCGCCCCCGAAACGACTTCCGCACGTCCAGCAGGTGCAGGACAGGCTGCGCCTCAACCGTCATGAGACGGCTCCTTCCGCCCCGTGAGCGTCGTGCAGGCGCGGCACCGACACCAGCAGGCGGCGGGTGTACGGATTGGTCGGGTGGGCCACGATCTCCCGCGCATCGCCCTGCTCCACGATCTCACCCTGGTACATCACCGCCAGCCGATCCACGACGCGCAGGACGACTGGAAGATCGTGCGAGATGAACAGGATCGACAGGCCGAGCCGTCTCCGGAGATCGGCCAGCAGAGTCAGAATCTCGGCCTGCACCAGCACGTCGAGGCCCGTCGTCGGCTCATCCGCGACGATCAGGGCCGGATCGTTCGCCAGCGCCATCGCGATCACGACCCGCTGCCGCATCCCGCCGCTCAGCTCGTGCGGGTACGCCCCTGCCCGCGACGCCGGGATGCCGACCAGCGCCAGCAGCTCCGAGACGCGCGCACGCAGCGTGGGGCGCGGCAGCGCCTGATGCACGGCAATCGCCTCGGCAACTTGATCGCCGATGGTGATGACCGGGTTGAGCGCGTTCATGGCGCTCTGCGGCACCAGCGCCACGGCCTTGCCACGGAGTCGCTGCAGGTCGGACGGCCGCGCCCTGGCCAGATCCTCCCCCGCCAGGAGCACCCGCCCGGTGGCAATTCGGGCCGGCGGGCGCAGCAGCCCGAGCACGGTGGTCACCAGCGTGGTCTTGCCGCTCCCAGATTCGCCGACGATCCCCAGCGCTTCGCCGGGCCGAATCGTCAGGCTCACGTCGTCAACGGCCCGAACCGTCCCGACGGCAGTCGCGTACTCCACGGTCAGCCCGTCGACCACCAGCGGAACGTCCGGCCACGTGGTCTCGGCCTCCGAAGACTCGGTATCGACGACCGGTGGTGCGATCGCGCCACGGTTCTGCACCGTCTGCAGGCGCGGACGCACCCGCTCTTCCAGGGCGTACCCGACGAACGCAAACCCGAGCACGACCGCTCCGATGCAGAGGCCCGGTGGCACGACCCACCAGAGCCAGGCATCCATCAGGAACGCGCCGCGGGCGTTCGCGTAGTAGAGCATGGTGCCCCAGCTCTTGGCGGCCGGATCGCCAAGGCCCAGGAAGCTGAGCGAGGCTTCGAGCAGAATCGCGACGTTCGCGGCGCGCACCAGCTGCGGGATCACCAGTGGCGCGACGGCCGGCGCGAGGTGTCGCACGAGCAGATAGCCGTTCGAAGCGCCCATCGAGCGGGCAGCCATGACGAAGCTGCGCTCGCGCAGCGAGAGCACCTGCGAGCGAATCTCGCGGGCGGTCCTGGCCCAGATCACCGCCCCGATGACGGCGATCTCCGTGACCAGCCCGGGGCCGACATAGACGCCGAGCACGATCATCAGCGGCAGGAACGGCAGGGCCAACAGCACGTCCACGAAGCGCATCAGGGCGGCATCAGTCAGGCCCCGGAAGAAGCCGGCCACCAGCCCGACAGCCGTCCCGACCACCGTCGCGATGACCGCCGCCAACACGCCGATCAGGAGCGAGACCCGCGCCCCGTAGATCAGCTCGCTCAGGAGATCCTGGCCGATGTCGTTGCCGCCGAGCGGATGCCCCCAGGTCGGTGGCGAGAACGGGGCGACGACTTGCGTCGCTGGGTTGTATGGGGCGATCAGCGGCGCCAGGATGGCCGGCAGCGCAACGAGCAGCAGCAGGCCGACCCCCACGACGCCCACGGTGTCGCCGGGGGATCCCGTGACGCCCACCCGCGAGAGCCAGCCGCCAGGCCTGTCGCCGGATGGCTCTTCAACAGCCAGCGTATCGGTCGCAGTTCTCATCAGGCGGCTCCGGCGTGTCTCACCCGTGGGTCGAGCAGCGGGTACGTCAGATCGGCAAGCAGGTTGGCGGCGACGACGCCAACGGTCACCAGCAGGAAGGCCCCCTGCAGCAGCGGATAGTCCCGTGCAAGAACGCCCTCGTAGATCACGCGCCCGAGCCCCGGGTACGAGAACACGGTCTCGACGACGACAGCCCCACTCGCCAGCACGCCCAGGCTGAGCGTCAGGCTGGTATAGACGGGCAGCAGCGCATTCCGCAGGACGTGTCGCAGCAGGACGGTGCGCTCGGGCAAGCCCTTCGCCTGCGCCATCATCACGTAATCTTCGCCGAGCGTGGTCAGCATCGAGGCGCGGGCCAGCAGGAAGACGGCGCCGACCGTCGCCAGGGTGATGGTGGTGACCGGCAAGATCAGCCGTCGCCCGATCTCCAGCGCGAGCGTCGCCGGGTCACTGCTCGCGCCCAGCGGCATCGCGCCGAAGGAGGGCAGCCAGCCCAACTGCACGGCAAACACCGAGATCAGGATCATCCCGGTCCAGAAGGCCGGCATCGAGTCCAGGGAAAGCATCGCCGTCAGCAGCCCGAGATCCTGCCCGGAGCCGCGCCGCCATGCCGCCACGGCGCCGAGGACGGTCCCGATCACCGCTTTCAGGATCAGAGCGGGGACGATCAGCAGGAGCGTCCAGCGGACACGATCCGCCAACACCTCGGCGACCGGCGCGCGGTACCGCACCGAGCGGCCGAAGTCGCCCTGCACGATGCCGGTGAAATAGCCGACGTACTGTTCGAGGACCGGACGGTCGAGCCGAAGCTCACGCAGCACCTGCTGCTTCTGCGCCTCGGTGAGCGTATTGACCTCCTGGCCGAACAGGTAATCCAGCGGATCGCCCGGGGCCAGGCGCGGCAGAGCAAAGTTGAGGGTCAGGGCGATCCAGAGCACCAGTGCGTACTGCACCAGCCTGGCGCCACCTTCACGGAGCATGAGCCATCACCCGATTCACAGTACGTCTGAGCGAATGCACACCAGTGACTGTCGTGTCCGACGGGGCTGGTTACAGCAGCACGTTGACGACCCACGGGAGGAACCGCTCCAGGTAGCGCGTCGCGAGCGGCTGGAGGGTCTCGCCGGTGTGGCGCAGCGGATCGAGCGTCGTCGCCAGGATCGTCCCCCTGGTGCTGACCCGATCCAGATACAGCACGTCGGCGCCATCCTCCGTCGCCAACAGCGTCTGCGCGCCGGCCGGTGCGCGCAGAATCCCGTGGTGGTGCCAGATCTGATCGATGAGGGGAACGGCCTCGTGATACCCCAGGTCTGGCCCGCCAGCTTTGAGCCGCGGATCGGCCAGGGCCGGGCGAAACTCCCAGCGGATGTTCGGTATCCAGGAGACCGGATGGTCACCAAAGACGAGCACCGTCCCGCCGCGCTCCAGGAAGCCCGACACCGGCGCCGACGCCGCCTGCAGGCGCCGATGGTTCGTGCCCTCCGGGACGTACAACCCGTCGAGATCGGCCAGGGCGGCGGCGTCGAGGTCTGGCAGGTAGATCGTCTGCGAGAACCAGGGCGCGAAGCGCGGATCGTCGAGGACGCGGCGCTCTGGAAACGTCCCGCCGTAGAGCAGCCCGAGCCGCTTGCGAACAGCACCCGACTCGCTCACGCGCCGACCCCGGCCACCGCACGGGCCTCAGCCTCGGCGTTGATCCAGGCGACAAGCCGCGGGATGACGTCACGCACGGCGGTATCCTGGACGATGAAGTTCATGAAGTTGATGCCGGTGTGCACCACGATGGTGCCGCCGCTGCTGACACGGTCGACGTAGGCCACGGCCCGTCCATCTGCGAGGCCGATCAGGGGCTCCGCGCCGGCCGGGAGCGGATGCACGCCCTGAATAAACGGCGAGCCGAAGTCAGCCGGCGTCAGCGCACCGAAGATCGGGTGCGGCGCGAAGGTGACGGCCTTGAGGCCGCCCAGAGCCGCCAGGCTCACCAGCTCAGCCTGCCCGGCCCCAGGCAGCCAGGGGCGGAACATCTGGCCGCTGTAGACGATCACCTTGCCCTCGTCGAGGAAACGGCGCAGCCGGTCGCGGTGCCGGTACAGCAGCTCCTGATCGACGCGCCCCGAGACGATCAAACCCGAGAACCGCGAGAGATCGGCGGCCGGCAGCTCGTAGATGTCGATGGGGTCCACGCCCATGCGCCCCAACATGTGGTCGCGGTCGTGGACATCGGTGACGTCCATCCAATCCCAGAGGATGGCGTCCCAGTCGAGCGGCGCGCCCGGGCTGGAGACGCCGAGCAGCACCTCGTGCATGCGCTGGTAACAGGTCATCAGCAGCGGTCCTTTGTGGCAGGCGCAGACGGCGGTTTCGGGGGGCAGCAGAGCAGGGCGCCGCCGAACATGCGGCTCGGCGGCGCGCGGCAGCCTGACGACTACGGCGTCACGACCGCCCCGTTGCGGGCGGCGGCTGGCAGCAGCGACCACTTGTGGACGATGCCGTACCCACGGGACTCCTGCCACTGATCGAAGTTGGCCGTCCGGTACGCCGTGGTCGTCTGCGGGTAGTAGAGCGGCACGCTGACCGGCTGCTTGTTGTGCAGCTCCTGCATCTTGAAGGAGACCTGCTTGCGGGCGTCGATGCTGGCGGTGCTCTTCCACTCCTCCCAGAGGGCGTCGAACGCGGGGTACGGCAGGCCCGCCTTCCAGAGATAGCCCGAGCGGTGCGACATGATGAACTGGTCCGGGTCCGCCACGCCGTGCGGGCCGATCTCGCTGACATACACGTCGAACTGGCGCGTGGAGCCGATCCGCCGAACGGTGCCCGCGTCAAGAGGCTGCACCGTCAGGGTGATGCCAACCTCGGTGGCCTGCTTCGAGATCAGCTCGGCGACGCGCATCCAGACCGGCTCGTTCGAGGGCACGATCAGCCCGAATTCGAGCGCCTGTCCATCAGGCGTCTCCCGGACGCCGTCGCCGTTGCGGTCGGTGAACTGGAGGTCGTCCAGCAGCTTCTTCGCACCATCGCGGTCAAACGGAGTGGCCTCGCCCGGCCGGGTCCAGGGTGAGTTCGGGTGGGTGTACCCCTTCAGCCCCGGCTCGCCGTGCCCAAGCAGCACGGTGTCTACGATGGCCTTGCGGTCAATGAACTGCGAGAAGGCGCGGCGGAACTCGGGCTTGTCGAAGGGCGGGCGCTCGTAGTTGACGCGCAGCTCAACCAGGGAGAGCGGCGTTGTCTGGGCCAGCGCGACGCCCGGCAGCCGCCCCAGCTCAGCCAGCAGCTCCGGCGGCACGTCGCGCGCGGCCACGTCGATCTCGCCCGTCCGAAGCGCCGTGAAGGTGGTGGTCGGATCCTTGATGATCGGCATCACCAGCTCGTCCACGAGCGGCTTGCCCAGGAAGTACGACTCGTTGGCAACGAAGCGATACTGCTGGTCCGGGCGCAGCTCCACGAGCTTGTACGGCCCCGTACCGATGGGGAGATCCTGGAACGTCTGCGGCTTGTCAACCTTCTCCCAGATGTGCTTTGGGAGGATCGGCAGATCGGCGAAGGTCACGGTGCCGAGGGATGGACACGGGTAGCCGCAGTCAAAGCGGACCGTCCGCGCATCCTCAGCAACAATCCGGTCGATCTTCGGCACGTCGTTGACGTGGTGGGTGTGGCGGTTCGGCGAGCCATCGCGGAACGAGGTGTAGGTGAAGACCACGTCCTCGGCGGTGAACGGCTTGCCGTCGTGCCAGGTGACGCCATCGCGGACCTTCACCACCCAGGTGCTCTGGTCGATCTGCGTGGCGCTCTCGGCGAGGGCGGGCAGCGGCTTCTCGGCGTACGGGGACGGCGAGAGCAGCTTGTCGAAGACCAGCTCGACCATCCAGTCAAACTTGCTGTCACTGCTGTAGATGTTGAGCGGGCCGGTGTCTGCCGGAATGGCAACGGTGAGCTTCTGGGCGCGCTTATCGGCGATGGGCGCGGTGGCCGCTGGCTTCGCGGCGGCTGGCTTCGCGGCGGCTGGCTTCGCGGCTTCGGCTGCCGCTGGCTTCGCGGCCTCGGCCGGCTTTGCAGCGGTCGTCGGCTGGGCGGCAGGCTTGCTGGGCGCGGCCGTCGGGGCCGGGCCGGGCCGCGGCGCCTGCGGAGCACAGGCCGCCAGCACGGTGGACGCACCCAGCAGGCTGGCAAAGAGGAACGCCAGGGGACGATGGACCATAGGAGACCCTCCGGGGCGCGGAAGCGGCACTCGCCGTAGTGAGTGCGTAAGCAATGTATTAGTCCGTCCTAATACTCAGGCGAAGGATAGGATAATCAGATCAGATGGTCAAGGGCGGCGCAGTATCATCCTGGCCAGACGTGTCAGTGCAGGTGAGCGCATCATGCCACTGCCCTTGCCAGTGCCTTCACGGCATGCGCCCTGACCGGTTCCGGCGATCCTGGGTGGTCGCACCCACGCGGCCAGCCCACCTGGAGCACCTTCCGTGAGCAGTCAGCCGTCAGCCCCAGCACCCACGCCGCATGCCCTGCTCGAGCGCATCGACTGGAGCGCCATCCAGAACGAGGCGACAAGCATCCTCTCCGCGTACGTCAAGCTCGACAGCTCGCACCCGGTCGGCCGGACGGTGGAGACCGCCCGGCTCCTGGCCGATCACCTCGCCACCGAGGGCATCGAGGCCAGGATCTACACCACGCCGGACCCGAACAAGGTCAACCTGCTGGCCCGGCTGCAGGCCGCCAACCCATCCGGCAAGGCCCTGGTGCTCAGCCACCACATGGACGTGGTGCCGGCCGTCGCCTCGGACTGGACGTTTGACCCGTACTCCGGCGAGGTGGCGAACGGGTACGTCTACGGGCGCGGCAGCCTGGACGACAAGGGCATGGGCGTCATGGTGCTGCTGACGATGCTGCTCCTGAAGCGGCACGGCGTCGAGCTGGACCGCGATGTCGTCATGCTGGCGACCTGCGACGAGGAGATCGGCAGCACGCTCGGCGCGAAGTTCATGGTGGACAACCACTTCGCGGATATGGACCCGGCGTTCGTGCTGGACGAGGGCGGCGGCGGCCAGCGTGGGTTCTACAGCGCCGGCGACGTCTACGGCATCGCCGTGGGCGAGAAGAAGATCTGCCGCGTCACCATGATCGCGCGGGCCGAGCCAGGGCACGGCTCGCAGCCCTGGGATGACTCGGCCACGCATCGGCTGGTGCGGGCGGTGGACCGGGTGCTGACCGTCGGGACGGAGGACCGCGAGTGCCCACCCGTTGCCGAGCTGATCCGCCGACTGGGCGGGGACGCGGCGCGTCAGGAGATGGCCTCGCACCGGGCCACCCGGCCGCTGCTCCACGACACCATCGCGCTGACGCTGGTAGAGGCCGGCTACAAGATCAACATCATCCCCGAGAAGGCGGAGATGAGCTTCGACTGCCGCCTGCTGCCAGACACCGACGCCCGGGCGTTCGTCTCCAACCTGGAACAACTGGTGAACGACCCTGGCATCACCTTCGACGTGGAGTGGCCGGACGCCGACGTCGCCTTCGCACCGACCGATGGCGGCCTGTTCACGGCGCTGGAGGCGGCCTGCAAGGCGCACATGCCGCGCAGCCTGCCGGTCCCGACCATCTGCGTGGGCGGGACGGATGCCCGCTTCTTCCGCGAGAAGGGCGTCCCGGCCTACGGGCTGGTCCCGACGATGCTGACCGCCGAGGATCGCAAGGGGTTCCACGGCCTGGATGAGCGGCTGGCGGTGGAGAACCTGCTGCTCGGGACCAGGATCATGCTGGACCTGACGCTGCGCGCGGCTGCGCGGGCGTGACCCGCTACTCCTCGGCGGGCGCGTGGCGGGCGGGTGCGCCGGCGGCTGGCTTGTGCTCCCGCTTCAGGAACAGGGCCGGGATGACGCCCAGGAGCGCGATGTACGTCGCGATGGTGAAGCAGTCGTTGAAGCTCATCACCTTCGACATCTGGACGACTTGCTTCATCACCGTATTGAGCGCGTTGACGTACGCCGCCGGCTCCGACATACCGCGCTCCATCAGCATCGCCTGGGCGGTGGTCAGGATGCGGACAGCCGCCAGGTTGGCAGGCGTCACGTCCTGCATCAGGTTGGCGGTGTGGTACGTCTCGCGGAACGTCAGCACCGTGGCGAACATGCCCGTACCAAAGGCCGCGTACAACTGCCGCAGCACGTTCTGGAGGGCCGTGGCCCGTGGGATCAGGTGGCGCGGGATGGCATCCATCGAGACCGCCGTGACCGGCATCATGACCATGCCCATCGCCAGGCCGCGCAGGAGCAGCGTCAGCCGGATGGTGTTGTCGGGCGTGTAGAGATCCAGGCTGCTGAGTCGCCAGGTGGCGTAGGCCAGGAGACAGAGCCCCGGGATCACCACCGGCTTCGGGCCGAAACGGTCGAGCAGCCGCCCGGACACCTGCATCATCAGCGAGGCGGCGATGGCCTGCGGCAGCAGCAGCATGCCGGCCTCCATCGCGCCGAGGCCGCGCACGCCCTGGAGAAAGAGCGGCAGCAGGAACATCGACGAGAACATCGCCGTGGTCGCCACGAAGTTGACCAGCATCGCCACGGCGTAGGTCCGGTGGCGGAGAATGGTCAGGTCGAGCAGGGGCTGCTCCTGCGCCAGCTCGACCACGATCCAGCAGGGGAACGAGACGGCGGCCACCAGCAACAGCACCATGACGTGCGGGGCATCCCAGCCCTCGTGGGGCGCTTGCTCCAGGGCCAGCATCGCCGTGGAGAACGAGAGCGCCGAGAGGACGAAGCCGGCCCAGTCAAAGCGCGCACCCGGCCGCTTCGGCGTCTCCCGCAGGATCACGGCGCCCATGACCGTGGCCAGGATGCCGAACGGCACGTTGAGGGTGAAGATCGGCCGCCAGTCCACGTACTCGACGAGGTAGCCGCCGAGCGTCGGCCCGATCATCGGAGCCACCAGCAGCGGCAGCCCGAAGATGCCCATCATCCGGCCGCGCTGTTCTGGCGGGGCCACCTGGAACAGCAGGCTCATCCCGAGCGGCATCAGCATGCCGCCACCGAGGCCCTGGATCACCCGAAAGATGATCAGCCCCTCGACGTTCGGCGAGAGGCCGCACAGCGCCGAGCCGAGCGTGAAGAGGATGATCGTCATCAGGTAGGTCTGCTTCGCGCCGAAGCGGTCCGAGAGGTAGCCGGAGGTCGGGACGACCACGGCAAGCGCCAGCAGGTAGCCTGCCAGCACCAGCTGCCCGGTGCTGATGTTGGTCTGGAAGACAGTGATGATGCGCGGCAGCGCCACGTTCACGATGGTGGTGTCGAGGATCACCATGAACGCGCCGACCGAGATGACCAGCAGCACCTGCCAGTGGTACGGAACGACGCTGGTCAGGTGGGCGACGCGGCCCCGCGCACCGAGCAGAGGCGGCCCGCCGAGCGGCTGCGCGACGGTCGCCATCAGCGTGGCCTGACGCCAGGGCAGAGCGTCGGGGGTTGAAACCCTCGCCTACCATCATGCTGTCGCTTCGCGACGCCTTCAGTACATCGAGCCACACGTCGCCCACCCGCCCCGTCGCAGCGCGACGGTGCACGGTAGGCGGGGGTTTCAACCCCCGACCCGACCAGAAGGTCAGGCGTGTGACGCCCCACGGGATTACGGCTCCCAGGGCAGCGGATACTCGCTGCGGGGCTCGCGGACGCGGATCGTGACCTCGACGGACGTGCCCAGCGGCAGCATCACGCCGCGCGTGTCCACCACGATCTTGACCGGCACGTACTGGGTGACCTTGGTGAAGTTGCCAGAGGCGTTGTTCGTGGGGAGCAGCGAGAACGTGGCCGCGCTGGCCGGCGTGATCGCGTCCACCTGCCCGATGAAGTCGCGGTTGAGGGCGTCCACGTGGATCTCGGCGACCTGCCCGACCTCCACCCGCCAGGCCATCGCCTCCTCGATGTTGGCGCGAATCCAGACCTGGCGCGGATCCACCAGCGAGTAGATCGGCTGGCCGGCGGTGACCGTCCCGCCCACGAACCCGGTCCGCGCCGCCACGACGCCTGTCAGCGGCGAGTAGACGGGCACCAGCGTGTCAGTCGAGCCAGTGATCCCCAGGCGCGGAGCCGCGCCCATGCCACCGCTTCCGACATCCTGGGGCATCGCCACGACGGCGATCTCTTGACCCGCCTGGACCGGCCGCCCGACGTCCACGCGAGTCGCCACGATGCGCCCGGCGTTGAGCGAGCCGACCTGCACCAGATCGCCGGTCACCGAAGCGTTCTCGGTCCAGACGAAGTAGGTGTGCTGGTACCAGTAGCGGTAGCCAAACACGACGACGGCGCAGAGCGCGATGGCCAGGATCGGGAGCAGGAGCAGGAAGCGCTTGCGGCGGGCGCGGGTCTTCGCGCGGAAGGCGGCTGCCGACTCGATCTCCGGGCCACCGCGTCCGTGCAGGGTCGGCGCGACAGCCGGGCCGGCTGGCCGGGCGGACGCAGCGCCGGCCGCGGGAGGCGGACTGGCCGTCGGTGCACCCGTCGCATGGCCATTGGTCGCGGTGGGGGCCGGTTCAGGAGCAACACCGACACGCGCGGCCTGCGCGTCTGTGGGCGGGTTCGACGTCGGTGTCGCCATCCGGGCTACTCCCCAGTGAGGTGCCGGCAACACCGCCGCGCCAACCACGCCAGAGTGCAACTGATGCGGGCGGCAGTGCGCGCAGCCCGATAGTAGCACTGTCGCGCAACGACAGCACACCGGCGGCCGCATCACCACGCGCATGCGACGCTTTCCCCCCAACATCGAGGCTGCCAGGGTCAGGTTGGCCGAAATGTCGGCAGATTGACACCTTGATCCTTCATCGTCCGTTCATGTTGGCCGTGTTTCGTCAAGCCCCTTCGAGTGGCGCGGCGGTGATGCTGGTAAGAAGCACGCGAACTCATCCTGTTTGCGCGGCGCCGGGACGGCCATTTCGTCGCGAAAGTCTTGCGGCTGTCGCTGCTCGTCCGTTCTACTCCTGCACCGTCATCGACAGACGGCAGCTTGCGGCTCGTCATGCCCACCCCCGTCAGCACCGGCTGAGCCGTCGCGTCCGATCCAGTGATGCTCGCACTGTCGAGAGCACTGCCGGGTCGAGACTCAGGACGCCTGGAGTACATCGGCATGGCGATCTCTCCCGCACGCTCGGTGACGGCACGCCCGGCGCTGGCGACGTCTCCTCTGGAACGGCTGCTCGGGCGGGTAGCTGGCCTGACTGCTGTCGGCGTCTGGGCCGACGTGCTGCTGATCGGCATGCTGGCGGGGCTGGCAGGCTCGGTCCGCTGGCCGCACCTGCTGCTCTCGCCGCAGTTCCCGTCCGTCGGCGACACCATCATGATGGCGCTCGACATGGCGCAGGGGCGGGCGTTCTACTTCGCGGACTCCGCGCCGTACCTGGGCGGACCGTTCCTCTGGCTGCTGGCGCTGGTCTACAAGGTCTTTGGGCCGAGCCTGGAGGCGACGCAGATCCTGGTCTGGGCGTTGGGCACGCTGACCATCGTGCCGACCTACCTGCTAGGCCGCGAGGTCGGTGGGCGGCTCGCCGGGCTGGCGGCAGCCGGGTTCCTGGCGACCTCTGGCGCGCACACGGTGATCACCAGCCACGTCGCGCTGTCGCACTCGCTGACGCCGCTGGTCTCGACCACGGCGCTCTGGCTGGTGGCGCGGGCGGTGCGCGTCTCCGGGCGGGATGGGCTGACGCTCGATGGGCTGACGCTCGATGGGCTGGCCCGGGGTGGGCGGCTGCTGGCGGCTGGCGGGCTGCTCTCGGGGCTGGCGCTCCAGACCCACCCGACCGCTGCTCCGTTGCTGGTTGGCGCGGCGCTCGGCGCGCTGCTGATGCGGCCGGCATGGCTCCGGACCCGCTGGCCGGTCATGGCCGTGGCCCTGGTACTGGTCGGGTACAGCAGCCTGCTGTACTACCACGTCACCAGCCGCTTCGAGGTGATCGCCGATGTCGAGAGCAAGCAGAAGCGCTACCTCGACGCCGATCAGGACGCTGGCGAAGCGGCAGACCACGGCGTCTACGTGAATAACCTGGAGCAGCTCGGCATCTCGACGGTGCGCCTGGTGAGCGGCGCGCTGGAAGACCGCCACCAGACCATCGCCTACCTGGCCGACCCGTGGATCGCGTTGACGGCGGGTCTGGTGCTGGCTGGCCTGGGCGTGGCGATCAGGCAGCGATCCTGGTGGCTGGTGGGCGGCGTCCTGCTGGCCGTCGCGCTGCCGCCGGCCTTCAGCGGCAAGTACCGCCCGATGCTGGACGGCCGCTACCTGATGCCGCTGGTGCCGGTGCTGTTCGTGGCACTCGGGCTGGCGGTGGCGGCCGCGGCCCGCGCCATCGCACGAACCGCGCCGACGGAGGGGGTCGTCACGCGGCTGGCACAGGCGGTCGTCCTGCTGGCGATAGGTGGCGGCGTGGCGATGCTGGCGGTGCACCCGCTCTCGCTGCTGGACACCTTCTACGAGGAGAGCCAGGAGGACGGCTTCAGCAACGCGCTCTACTTCCGCACGGTGCGGCAGGTCGAGGCGGCCCGCGTGGGAGACGAGGCGGTCCTGCTCGATCCACAGCTCGTCACGGTCAAGAGCACGGGCGGCGGCAAGGCGTCGTCGAGCTTCACGTTCCTGCTGGCGCTGGGGGACGTGCCGGCCGAGCAACTGGACCCCGCGACGGCCGCCACGAGCCTGCCCGGGCGGCTGGCGATCCTGCACCGTTCGACGGCGGACCGCCTGGACGACACGCTGCGCCTGGAGCCGCTCGACGGCAAGCGTGCGAACGGCAAGGACAGCCCGAGCTACCGCGCGTACCGGATCGGTCCGCCTGAGACCGCGTCGACGGCGGGCGCTCGGCGGTAACGCCGCCGGCAGCTTCGTCGCCTGCCGTTTCGCCCGCCCTGAGCGTGTCCATCTGGAGACAGTTCGGTCCCCGCGGGAATCCCTGGTGCGTCCTTCCTGTTACAAGGAACGTAGTACAGAGAGAAGACGCAGTCGCGCCCGTGGCCATGCAGCCCTCACGATGACGGCGGCCACCTGCAGAGACGGCGCGTGCACAGGTAGAGGCTCAGGGATGTTCCGACAGACGCAAACACTGATTCTGGCGCTCTTGACGGCGCTGCTCATCATCCTTGGCGGGGTTGGCATCTTCATCGCAGAGGCGTCGAGCCTGCGAGGCATCATGGTCGAGGCGCAGAACTACGACCCGAGCACCCCGCTCGATGCGTACCGCTTCAACGGGACCGCTCCCGACGAGGAAAACTCGAGCTTCACGTTCGGCTTCCCGTAGCGACTGACGGCGACAGCAACAGACGCGGCCCGCGGCCATGGCCGCGGGCCGCGTCTCTGCGTGTACGGGTGCATCCGCGTCAAGGCCCTGACGACGGCACGGGTGGTCTACACGACGAGCCGCCGCGTCTCGCGGAGGCTGACCGCAAACGCAACGGTGCGCCGCAACCATCCTGCTGCCGTGCCCGGCCGCTCCAACACGGTGACGAGCGTCTCCCAGAGTAGACGCAGCCCGAAGTACCCGAGCGCCAGACCGGAGAGGGCGCCGATCCAGCGCACGACGCCCGGGCCGACAAGGCGGCGGCCGCAGCCGACGGCCAGTGAGGCCAGCAGGCACCATGCCCCAGCGCCGAGCATGAACGCGCCCAGGAAGGTCAGGCCCGCCGTCAGGCTCGGCTCGGCGTCACCCGTCAGGGCCATCCCCCCGCCGACGCCGGACCAGAAGGCCAACCCGAACGGATTGGCGACCGAGAAGACTAGCCCCGTCACGAAGTCGCCGCGCCCAACCTGGCCGTGCGCTCCAGGGAGACCGCCTCGCCAGGACTGTTGCAGGGCGCTCCAGGCCAGCCGAAGCAGGAAACAGGCGCCGGCCACCCCGAGGATCACCTGAACGGAGCGATCCTGCAAGAACAGGCCGATGCCCACCAGTGCGACGACCGCCCAGGCGATATCGCCGAGCAACGCGCCAACCTGCACCAGCAACACCGGGCGAAAGCCCCGCTCCAGCCCGCGCCGCAATGCCTCCGTATTCACCGCTCCGGGCGCGGCGCTGTACGCCAGCCCCAGGCCAGCCGCCGCGACGATCAACGCAAGATCCAAGACCAGCCTCCCGAAACCCAGAACCCAGAACCCAGAACCCACAACCCAGAACCCAGAACCTCGCGCGTCAGGTGGGGACGCCCATACTCTCCAGCGGCTTCGCGGGGCCGCCGCTGATGCCGATCGGCACGCCGTCCGCCCGCCAGCAGGCCGCGCCGTGCAGGCGGCCCTGCGCGTCCACCTGGACGCCGTTCATGCCGCCGGCGACTTTCTCGACCACGGTGACGGTGTGCCCGCGCGCCGTCAGGTCGGCCTTGAGCGCGTCGAGATTCTCGAAGCCGCCCTCGATCTCCAACTGCGCGCCCTCGGTCCAGAGGCGCGGCGCTTCGAACGCCTCCTGCAGCGTCATGCCGTGATCGATGACGTTCAGGATGCCCTGGGCGACGGCGCCGAAGATCTTCTTGCCGCCGGGCGTCCCGAGGGCCATGAACGGCTGCCCGCCCTTCAGCACGATGGACGGCGACATACTGGACAGGATCCGCTTGCCCGGCTCGATGGAGTTGGCGTTGCCGGGCGTCGGGTCCATCAGGCTCATGTGGTTCGAGAGCAGCATGCCTGTGCCCGGCACCGTCACCCGCGAGCCGAACAGCACCTGGAGCGTCTGCGTGGCGCTGACGATGGTCCCCTCGTCGTCGATGACGGTGCAGTGCGTCGTGTTGGGGGCGTCCGGGCCACGGTGCCCCGCGCCGACCATCGCAGCGGCCGTCTCGAACTCGCCGGCCGCGTGATCCTGGGCGCGGCTCAGGTCCAGGCCGGCCCGCCGGCGCTCGGCGTACGCCTTCGAGGTCAGCTCGGCCACGGGGACCGGCACGCGGTCGGGATCGGCCATGTAGCGGCGGCGGTCGGCGAAGGTGATCTTCAGCCCCTCGGCCAGCAGGTGCGCGTAGCCGGGCGTCCCGAACGCCAGGTCGCCCTTCCCGACGTTGAAGCCCTCCAGCAGGTTGAGCAACTGGACGATGTGCGTGCCGCCCGATGACGGCGGGGCCGTCGAGACGATCTCGTACCCGCGATAGTCGCCACGCACGGGCGCGCGGTCAACCACGCGGTAGGCGGCCAGATCCTCCATGGTGATCAGGCCGTTGTTCGCCTCCATGTCGGCCACGATGGTCCGGGCGAGGTTGCCCGTGTACATCGTCTGCCAGCCCTCGTCGGCGATCTGCTGCAGGGTGCGGGCGTAGTCTGTCCGCACGATGCGCTGCCCGATGGTCGGCGCCCTGCCGCCGGGCAGGAAGACCTCCGCCGAGGCCGGGAACTTCGCCAGATCGGCCTGGGACAGCCGGATGCTGTTGACGAGATACTGGCTGGCGGTGAAGCCGGCCGCCGCGAACCGGACGGCTGGCTCGATGGTCTGGGCCAGCGGCAGCCGTCCGAACCGCTCGACGGCCTGCGCCCAGGCCATCAGGTTGCCGGGCGCGGCCACCGAACGGTGCCCCACGAAGTTCGAGTCGTCGGTGGTGTGGTAGTCGAGGTCGCCGGGGATCGGGTCGTACATGTCGGGCGTGGCCGAGAACGGCACGACGCCGTAGTTGTCGAGGAACACGACCTCGCCGCTGCGGCCATCGCGGATCATGAAGAAGCCGGCCCCAAAGGGTGAGACCATCATCGGCTCGACGACGGAGAGCGCGAAGAGGGTGGCCACTGAGGCGTCGACGGCGTTGCCGCCGCGCAGCAGGATCTCGACGCCAGCCGACGACGCCAACGGGTGATTCGAGGCGACGACGGCCCGCGAGGCCACCACGTCTTGCTTGTACGTACCCATCACGAGCCTCCAAATGCGTGGAGGCATGATAGCGCGCTGCTACCCGCCCAGCCGCTCGATGATCGCCAGTTGCACGTCCGTCAGCGGGCTGACCGACAGCCGCGAGATCCTGACCAGCGGGCTGTCGGCGAAATCTGGCTCGGCCTTGAGCTGCTTGAGTGTGACCGGGCGCGCCAGCCGCCGCTCGGCCTGCAGGTCAACCCAGACGCGCTTGCCGGCCGGGTCAGTCGGGTCGGGGTACGGCGCGCGGACGACTCTCGCGATGCCGACCGCCGCCTTCTCGGACATCGAGTGGTAGATGACGCAGGTGTCGCCCGCCTGCATGCCGCGGAGGTTGATCTGGGCCGTCGGGTTCTTCACCCCGTCCCACTCGACCGGCCCCTCGCGTTCGAGGTCCGCAAAGCTGTACTCACTCGGCTCGCTCTTGACCAGCCAGGCCGCCATCAGGCCTCCTTCAGCAGCATCGGGGCCTCGTAGGCGGCCCAGGCGTTCGGGGACTCGACCAGGGTAACGCGCAGCCCGGCCTCCGGGCGCGCGCCGAGCCGCCGGGTCAGCGCCGTGTGGACCCAGTGGCAGAGGAACTCGGTGGTGGTGTTCTCGCCGGCGAACCGCGGCAAGTCGTCCAGGTTCTGGAGGTCGAGCGGGGCCAGGGTCTCCCGCAGAACGGTTCGCAGCAGCCCGATGTCCGCGACGATACCATTCTCGTCCAGGGTCGGCGCGGAGATCTCCGCGCGCACCTCGTAGGTGGCGCCGTGCAGCCGCTGGGCCGGCCCGAACGCCTCACCGCGCAGGCTGTGGGCGATCATGATGTGATCCGAGACGCCGACGACGAACATCTACGCCGCCTCGGCGGTCTGCTCGGGCGGCTCAGGGTCCATGAGCAGGCCGACGACCAGCGTGACCGTCGAACCGACGACCGTGAGCGCCGTGAGCCAGCGCGGCGCCTTGATCCCGAACAGGTTGTCCAGGGAGTAGCGGCCAGCGCCGGTCATCAGCAGGGCCGTGCCCACGGCGATGTTGACCACCGGCAGCTCAGCGCCGCCGGCGCTGACCCAGATCGGCTTGCCCGAGTGGGCCTTGAAGGTCGCCATCTTCATGGCGCTGATGGTCATGATCGGGCCGAGCGGGCCGCCAAGCCCCAGGATCGTCAACAGGCCGCCGCCAAGCTCGCCGCAGCCGGCCAGCGCCGCCCAGGCCTTCCCCGGCTTCAGCCCCAGCGATTCGAGCCAGTCACCCGTTCCGGTCAGCCCGTAGCCGCCAAACGATCCGAACAGCT
This sequence comes from Chloroflexota bacterium, assembly GCA_020850535.1. NCBI lineage: Bacteria > Bacillati > Chloroflexota > Chloroflexota bacterium. The sequence goes on along the minus strand of JADZEM010000013.1, from coordinate 111,735 downwards.
TCTGCGCGCCGTGCCCAACCAGCAGCCCGCCAGTCACGACACGGAGCAGGAGCAGCGCACATGCGAGCATGCCGACCTCCGGTCCAGTGTGCGGGCATCAGGTCAGGCCAGGCGCCCGCGTGCCTCTCCGAGAATCGTAGCAGCTTCGCCGAGCACTACTGATGCTGCAGCACCCTGCCGACAATCTGACAGGGACCTGGCGGCTTGACGGACCAGCGCCATCCCAACCCGCTTCGTTCTGTCGTCTCCCCCGTGTTGGAACGCCTGCTCTGGCAGAGCTCGCTGGAGTGCGGGCGGCTCACGTGAGAATCGGGTACGAACGCGCGCTGGAGCTGTCGCGGCCATGAGATCGAGGTCTCGCTTCGCCGATTGGCAAGACGTCGAGATGGCCCTGTTTGCTTGCAGGAGCATGATGACGCACGCCACGGCAGTCGCCGTGCCGCTGGGGCCAGCGTTGGGGTCGCCGTTGCCGAGGGACTCCGCGCACCTCGCCGCCGAGGCCGACAACCTCGTGGCCTTCCGCCGGGCGGCCGGCGCAGGCGGGCCGCGCACGCGGGCAGATCGGCGGCCCGCCAAATCCTGAAGCTCGGGAGCCGGGGCACCGTATCATCCCCGTGTGTCCGGCCCGCTCGCCATCCTGCCCCGCAGCGTCGTCTGGCCTGGCGGCGCGTACCTGGCGCTCGTCGTGTTCGTCTGGACGGGCCTGCACCGTACGGCTGACCGCTGGCTGGCCGCCGTGCTCTGGCAGGATGTGCCGTGCTGGGGGCGCAGCCTCGGCGAGCGCGCCAGCGTGGTGTTCGCAGCCGAGCTGAGCCTGCTCTATGCGCTGGCGCTGGCGTTCGTCTGCCTGCGCTTCCGCCGCCTGTGGGCCGGCTTCTGGATCGTGTTCCTGCTGCTGGCGGGGGTCGGCATCGAGATCACGTTCAAGTACTACTTTCAGCAGCCCGCGCCGTCGGCGTTCTTCGAGACGATCGGGCGGGCCTCGTGCGGCGCGCCGGGGCCGGGCTACCCGCTGACGATTGTGCCCACGCCAAGCTCGCTGCCGAGCGGCTACTCGATCCGCGCGGCCTACTTCACGCTGCTGCTGGCAGCGTTCACCGGGGCGCGCTGGCCGCGCCTGCGGCTGCCGGCATTCGGACTCCTGGGGCTGGTGGGGCTGGCGGCGGCGGCCTCGCGGGTGACGGTCGGCTGGCACTGGCCCAGCGACGTTCTCGCCGGGGTGCTGCTCGGGGCCTGCGCCGCCGCGCTGGCGACGGCCCAGGCTGGAGGATTCGCCTGGGTGCGGGCGGGCGGCTCGCCCCGAGGCAAGAAGCGCGGCGGGGCTAGCGGACGGCGCGCGAGCGCGAGCCCATCGTCAGCTCGGCCGCCACGGCGATCGCCGCCGCGCCGATGAAGGCCGGGATGATGTTGATGTCGAAGATGGTCGGGCCGATCTTCCCGAGCAGCAGCGTGCCCAGGAACCCGCCGATGATGCCGGCCAGCACCGCGCCAATCCAGCCGCCCGGCAGCGTGCCGGGCACCACGGCGTCGGCGGCCCAGCCCACGAGGCCGGCCACCAGCAGCGTCAGCAGGAATCCGACCAGGGTGAAGGTCAGCCAGGTGAACGCGCCGAGCACGACGGCGATCACCAACAATCCAATCAGCATGTAGGCCACGTCTGGACCTCCCAGGGTTCAGCAGAGCACGAGGCTCTACCACAAGAGACGCGCCAGCAGGGCCGATGGATCCATTTTCTGTCAGCTCGGCGCCCCTCCTGCTGGCGTCGTCCCCCCTGTCAACACGCCGCCCCCAAACGGGTCAGGCAGCATGCTGCCTGACGCTGACCGCGTCGGTGCGGATGGATGGTACGAAAGGACGGCGCGGCGTGTACGGGGGAGGATTTCAGGAGGTCGGGCGGCGCACCCGCAGCAGCGTGATCTCGGCCTGGTGAGCGCGCGGCGGCATGATCTCGCTGCTGACCACCTGGAGACCGTGGCGCTCGGCCAGGGCCGGGAACGGCCCGGCCTGTGGCCGGCCGGGATCGCCGATCCAGGCCTCGGCGTCCGGCTTCAGGTGGCTGGCCAGGAAGGCGGCCACGGCCGGCGCGTTGCGCTGCTCGTAGAGCACGTCCGCGCCGAGGATCAGGTCGAACGGCCCCATCGGCGGCGGGTTGCGCCAGTCTCCCACCAGGAACTCGAAGCGCGATAGTGGGACCGGCTGGCGGGCAGCGCTGTGCTGGGCGATCTCCAGGGCGCGCGGCTCCCAGTCGAAGAAGGTGACGTGCGCGCCCAGGTGAGCCGCCGCGAAGCCGCACGGCCCCAGCCCGCACCCGAGATCGAGCACCTGGAGACCGTCGAGCCGTGGACCTTCCAGCACCCGGGAGACCAGCGAATCCGCCGAGGCCCAGACCATCGCGAAGTACGGCATCCGCTCGTCGGTCCGCTCGAACTCCTCCTGGGTCATCGCGTCGATGGTGGCATCGGGATCGGCCAGCACCCAGAGGCCGAACGCCGCCGGGGCGTCGCCACGGTCGGCCGGCGCTGGCAGCGTGTGCCAGCGCACGGCCAGCCCCGCGATTCGCACGCCGGACGTGTTACGCATCAGCCTGCTTCGAGCGGGCCGGCCCGCCGTTGCACGCGTCCAGCACTGTGACCGTCGCGCGCTGGTCTTCGTCTGCCAGGCCGGCGCCCATCGCCAGCGCGTGCAACTGGTAGGCCGCCGAGCCGAGCAGGCTCGGGATGCCCAGCGACGCGGCCAGCGCCGTCACCAGCCGCGCCGTGGATGATGCCGTCGATCATCCCAAGGCCGATGTAGCCGAGAGGCCGCGTCGCCTGGGCCATGTGTGCTCCAGTCGTGGGTCGTGGGTCGTGGGTCGTGCGTCGTGCGTCGTGGGTCGTGGGTCGTGGGTCGTGGGTCGTGGGAGCATACCTGCCGACGCGCGCGGGGAGAGCCGAACGGCGCAGGACGATTGCACGTTGGCCGGGTCGTGCAGCGTCGTCAGGGCTTGAAAGCCCCGCTCCACCGGCCCGCGAGCGGGCGGGCGACAATCCGCAGGCTACTCGTCGGCAGGCTCCAGCAGCTCGGCGGCGATCCACCCTTCGACACCGTCCTCAGCGCGGACCCGCCGCCAGCGTTGCTCGCCGCTGCCCTGCTCCGGCCCCAGCGCCTCGACCATGCTGCCGTCTGGCAGCACCGTGAGGGCATCAGAGGCCACCGATGGCGCGAGCCGCAGCCGAGCGCCCGCGCCATCGGTATTGGCAACCCGCAGCGCCTGGGCGACTGACGGGCGCGCGGCTGCTGGTGCGCCCCCTGACGGCGACGTGCCCGCCGACGCCTGAGCCGGGCCGGCCGCGGGAGTTGTGGCCTGCGCCGACTGCGCGGCGTTGGCCTGCGCCGCCGGCGGCTGTGCCCGAGCGGCCGGGTGCGGGGCCGCCGGCTGCCCGTCGGCGTCCAGCTCCCAGGTATCTCCCTCACGCTCGGAGGCGTGCGCGGATGCCGGCTGGCCGCCATCATCCTCGGGCGCAGCGGCCGTTCCCGGCTCCTCGAAGGGGGTCGTCCGCGCCACGTTGCCCATGGTGGCCACGTATTCGGGGGAGCCGGCCATCCGGGGCAGCTTTCGCAACAGCTCGTAGGTCGGGCTCTTGTAGACGAAGCGGTTCTTGCTGTCCAGCTCGAACATCCAGAACTCGTTGCGGTCCGGGTGCCAGAACAGCGGCGTCGCCGCCACGACTTTCGGATCGGCCATCCAGTCGCGGAACGCCTCGGCGTAAAACCGAGCGATCTCCATCTCGTCGCCGGTCTCCAGGTGGCCGGCCTCGGTGATCAGGACGGGCATCTCCCGGCCGATGCGGTCGAACTCGGCCTCGTAGGCGAGATGGGTGTAGCGCGCGCCCGGCCCGCCGGAGATGACGCGGTACGGGTTCGAGGCCCAGGCCGGCAGCCGCTCGAAGATGCTGGGCACGGCAGCGGCCATCTCGTCCAGGAACTCCAGCGCATCCTGCATCACCGGCAGCTGGGTACTGTTCGAGATGTCGAGCGCCCCGCTGACCACGTCGAACCGAGGCGTGTCCTGGAACACGTCGAGGAAGTGGGCGAGGTAACGGGCGTACCCGGCTGCATCGACCTCGTCGCCCCACTCGCGGCCGAGGTTCGGCTCGTTGCCGACGATGATCCAGGCGTGCCGCGAGGGCCAGGTTGCCCGCTCGAAGAAGGCGCGCCACTTCCTGGGCTCATCCCAGTCTGGTCGCGACCACGAGCCGTCCATGCCCTTGCTGCCGGGCGGCGAGTTGCCGGGCTTCGTGCTGCGGCTGAACGTCGTGGCGACCCGCACAATCGGCTGCACGTGGTGCTCGAAACAACGATCCAGGAACTGCTGGAAGTTGTACTCGGCGTTGCGGTCTTCGCGGTCCGCCACGGTCCAGACGACGGTGATGTAGCCCCAATCGCCGCCATTCGCGTTCACCACGTCCGAGGTGGCCCAGATGTAGATCGGCTGGTGGAGCCGCGCGACGTTCAGGCCGACGATGTTGTTCGGGATCGGCCCGCGCGCGAAGGTGGTCGGGAGCGGAGCGACCGGTTGGGGGAGTGGCTGGGCCGGCAACTCAGCAGGCGGGGCCGGCAACTCGGCAGGCTGGCCTGGTGGCTCGGCTGGTGCGTCATCTGGCGGAGCCGGCTGCGCGCGGGCGGCCGGCGTTCCCAGCGGCAGGAGCATCGGCGCGGCGGCCAGCCCGAGGAGCGCTTTCACCAGCTCACGACGCCGCATCCCTCACCCCCGACAGTCCGATGGTCCGGCCGGGATGCACAGCAACGGTCGTGCCCGGCGCGTCAGGACAGGCCGCATGCTGCCACACGCCCGGCGGCGCAGGGGCGATGATACCGTGCGTTCTGACAAGCCGTCAGCGATGCCGCCGCGAATGACGGTTCAGGCGGAGACGGGCACGGCCGCCGGCAGGCGCTCCCAGCCGCTCGCGCGGACATCGGCGGCATCGACATGGAGCAGCACGCCCGTGGGCTGCGTCTCGACGATCTCGCCAAACGGAATGTACAGATCGGGCAGGGCCGCGCGGCTCACCCGCAGCCAGAGGTCGCCATTCCCGCCAACCGCGTCGAAGGCTGCCATCATCGAGCTGCCAGCGCTCGCGTGGTCACCAGGGCATGCACACAGGATGTCCCGCGCGATCCCGATCTCGTAGTGATCGTGGGTGACCACGGGGACGTCGAGGTTGATGGGAATGCACATCTGGGTAGCCTTTCCAGCACCGTCCCAAGCGCGGGAGTGTACCTGGCCTTTACAAAAGCAACTCCCGTGCCAACCCACGGTCACGGTCTCCAGAGCCACTGAGCCCTGGCTGTGACGGAGTTGTAACGAGCGGTGCGGCGCCTGGTTCCGTCGAGTACGTGAGCTTCACTCATAAGAGTGTCCGGTGCGGGGCTGCGTCGGGCAGTTTGCCGCGCACGAGTGCGCGCAGCGGCCAGCGCTGGCCCCGCGGCGCGGCACGCAGCGTCAGTGGAACGCGGCCAGGCTGGCAGCGTACGCCTCGTCGGAGACGGTCTGCGGATCGCGGTCCCAGGCGGCCGGATTCGGCGCTTCGAAGCTGTACGGTCCGGTGTACCCCTTCGCCGTCAGGATGCGCTGGAACTCGGCCATCGGGACGACGCCCTGGCCGGGCTGGAGGCGGTTGAGCAGGCTGTCCGGGGTCGGCGGGCCAGCATCGGCCGGCACGTCGCTGTACTGGACGTAGACGATCTCGTCCAGGGTGAGCGTCTCGACCTCGGGGATGCCGTCGCCGCTGCGCTCGATGTGGTAGCAGTCCACGTCCAGGCCGACCGACGGATGCCCGGCCGCCGCCAGCAGCGCCTTGCCGCTCGCCAGGGTGCTGAACTGCTGGGCGATGCAGATCGGTTCCAGGGCCACCCGCACGCCGTACCGCCGGGCGATCTCGCCGATCTGGCGGACGCGCGCGGCAGCAGCCTGCAGATCGCCGGCCGGCACATCCACGGGTGACTGGACGACGCGGCAGTTGAGGGCGGCCGCCCGCCGGCAGGTCGCCTCGAAGATGTCGAAGAGCTGCTGGCGCTCCTCGCCCTCGGCGTACATCCAGCCGAGCCGCGCGCCGACAGCGGCCACCGGCAGGCCGCTCGCACGGACCAGCGCGATCACGTCGTCCTCGGACTGGCCGGCCTCGGCGGCGCGGACGAAGTCGATGTGCCGCAGCTCGACGGCCTGCCAGCCGGTCTGGCGGGCGATCTTCAGCACCGCGTCGAGCGGCGTCGAGTCCAGGCTCCAGGTGTGCAATGCAAGCGGCGGCGTCGCCACAGTTCCCCTCCCGATCTGGCTGCGGGAGTCTACCGCCCGCAGGGTGGACTTCGCCCGCGGGGTGGACTTCGCCCGCGGGGTGAAGCTCGCCCGCAGGGCAGGCACACAAAGACGCGCCGGGTGCGTGAAGCAACCCGACGCGTGCGAGGCCATAGCGTTACGCGGGAAAGATCAGCAGGGAAAACCGACGCAGAGCGCCTACGAAAGCTAGAGAGACTGCCCGGCCGCTCGAGTGAGCAGCCGGCAGCATGACGAGAGAGCCTGACGGGCGCCGCTGGCACGCTCTCGCGACCTCGGCCGCTGGCACGACCGACGCTTCCACGACCACAACGCTGGTGGCGGAGTGGACCGCGAGTGTCGTCGCGTTCCGCCGCGTCATGGCTGCACGGCGAACCCGATTGGGGGAGCGGCTCGCCGTCGTGCGCCCGCGACAATCATAGGGGCAGTCCGGCCGCATGTGTGTCGGGGGGCCTCCCCATCTCGCGGACGAGGTTTCCCCGACACGCTTGTGGGAAAAAACCCTACACGTGCGAGTTCTCAGTCAGCAGTTTGCAGTTGTCAGATGGGGTCACCCCGCTCTGTCATCCTTCGCTGCGCTCAGGATGACAACTGGCACGTGCGTGCTTTCACCGGCATACCCCTTACAGACCACAGATCACCGACAACTGAACACTTGTCGTCAGCCCTCTCCCGGCTGGAGCAGCCCTTTCCGCAGGGCGTACTTGACCAGCTCCGCCCGGTGGTGCAGGTTCAGCTTGTCCATCACCCGCTGCCGGTAGGTATCAACGGTCTTCGGGCTCAACACGAGACGGTCCGCGATCTCCTGGGCCGTGTACCCCTCGGCGGTCAGCTTCAACACCTCGCGCTCGCGCTCGGAGAGGGTCTGGTAGCTGTCGACCTCTTTCCCGGCCTTGACGCGGTCCAGGTAATCTTCGAGCAGCATCTTCTGGGCCGGCGGGTCGAGGAAGACCTCGCCACGGTGCACCGCGCGGATCGCCTCCAGCAGGTCGGTGTCGGCCTGGCTCTTGAGGACGTAGCCAGAGCCGCCCGCCTGCACCACCGGCAGCAGATACTGCTCCTCGGCGTGGACCGTCAGGATCAGGACGCGCGCACCCGTCTCCAGCTGGCTGATGCGGCGCGTCGCCTCCAGGCCGCTCATGCCCGGCATCGCGATGTCCATGACGACGACATCTGGCCGGAGGCGGGTCGTCTGCTCGACGGCCTCCAGGCCGTTGTTGGCCTCGCCAACCACCTCGAGGTCCGGCTCCGCGCCCAGCAGCAGCCGCAGGCCGCTCCGCAGGATCGGATGATCGTCCGCCAGGATGACGCGGATCGGGGCGCCTGTCGCCAGGACGTCAGTGGTCACCGTACACACTCTCCGGAGGAAGGCTAGCAGAACGGCCGGCCCTGGCAGAAGAAATGGTCGGGCCGGGCCGCTGTACCCCACCACGACGAGGCCCGCGCAACGCGGCCGGAAATGGCCCGAACAGGCCACTCGACAACCATGAGGACATCCCGTATCATGGCGAAGTGTCGATAGTCGACTTTCGACTATCGATGAGCGTTCGTCGAATATCGCATGCTGACTTCCTCCCGGAGCCTTCCACCCACCATGCTTATCTCTCAGCAGGCTCAGCCGGGCGTCAACGGGGGTGCGGACCCGCGTGCGGCCGGGCTGGCCCAGCCTTCCGGCGAGGTGGCGGTGGTGTCGATCGGCAACGGGGCACGGAGTGACACGGCGAAGCCGGTGTTCAGTCCGACACGGTCAGGAGTTCTTCGGCAGGAGGTGACACTCGCCATTGAGCAGGCGATCCTCCTGGGGGCCATCGCGCCGGGGCAGCGCCTCGTCGAGGCCGATGTTGCCAACCAGATGGGGATCAGCAAAGCGCCCGTGCGCGAGGCGCTCAGGAGCCTGGAGCAGCTTGGGCTGGTCGTCAACCGGCCGCGGCGCGGCACGTTCGTCACGCCCGTCACGGCGACGCTCGCCGGCGAGGCGTTCAGCCTGCGCGCCCTGCTGGAGACCTACGCCGCCCGGCTGGCCGTCCACACCGTCGAGGAGTCCCACCTGACGCGGATGCGCCAGTACCTGGAGCATGCCGCCGACGTCTGGGACGACTACCCCGCCCGCATCGACTACGACCTCAAGATGCACGATGTCATCTTCGAGCTGAGCGGCCACAAGCTGTTGCAGCAGGCGTGGGGCAACCTGCGCTCGCAGGTGCAGCTGCTCCTCACCGTCAGCGGGATTCTCCGCAGCGAGGAGTACGGCCGGGGACAGCCCCGCTCGATGGTCACCGTGCACGAGTCGATCATGACCGCCCTGCGCGAGCGTGACGCCGACCGGCTTGAGGCGGAGATCGTCGCCCACCTGGCCGAAGGCGAGCGCCGCCTGCGGCTGATGATGGATCCCCTCGGAAGCGAACCGTACGTCCGCCAGGAGCTGTTCACCCGTCGCACGGAGCGGAGCGACGAGACGACCGGGAGCGACGCCGCGCCGTAGCGGCGAGCAGCGCACAGATCCTCTCTCCACCCGCGCAGACCTCCGCCACGCGCCTCCCGCATCTCTCCCCCCACGACGTGCCAGACGGGGCAGCCCAGGCGTTGCCCTGCTGTCTGTCGGGCTGGCCGCGCCGCTGCTGCCCGGTCCGATCGCGGTGCAGCGCGGTCAATTCGGCGACCGTCCTGCACCGGCCGCGTAGGCCACAGTCACCCCATCTGGAGAGGGAGGCACGTCGATGGAGACTCGGACATCCCAGAAGACCGCTCGCCGCCTGACCACCCGCCGTCAGTTGCTGACCGGCGGCCTGTTCGTCGCCGGCGCGGCGCTGCTGACCGCCTGTGGCGGCGGCGCGCTGCCGCAGCCGAAGGCCGCCGAGCCGGCCGCCCCCGCGGCGCCGGCCAAGCCGGCCGAGGCCCCCAAGCCGGCCGCTGACGCCAAGCCGGCCGCCGGCCAGCCGGCGGCGCAGTCGAACGTCGCGCCGCCGACCGTCGTGGCGACGGCCACGCCGCAGCAGAGCGCTGCCGTCGCCACGGCAGACGGCCCGCTGGTGGTCTGGAAGTTCGGCGGATCCACCAGGGAGCTTGAGTACTTCCCGAAGCAGAACGAGGAGTTCATCAAGAGCTCGGGCGTCAAGCTGGAGTACTCGAACAACGACTGGGCGACCAAGCGCGAGAAGATGCTGGCCTCGTACCAGGCCAAGCGCACGGCCGACGTGCTGCTGATCGACGGCCAGAGCATCCCAGACCTCGCGGCGCTCGGGGCCATCGCCCCGTTCGAGGATCTCGACAAGAACCTGATGGAGAAGTGGAAGCCGCTTTTCATCCCCGAGATCTGGAACACCACCGTCTTCAACGGGAAGTTCTACGGCCCGAACCCGTACGTGGACATGGGCACGTTCCTGGTGTTCAACCGCAAGATCCTCCAGGACGAGGGCGTCAAGGCGCCGGAGACCTGGGAGGACGTCCGCGCGGCGGCGAAGAAGCTGACGAAGCCAGACCGGGCCGGCATCGCGATCTCGGCGACGGCCGCCACCAACGACGCCAACATCATCGAGGGCATCGCCTACCGCAACGGCGGTCGCTGGCTCGACGACAGCGGCAAGAAGGTGCTGATCGATCAGCCGGGCTTTGTGGATGCGCTCCAGCTGCTGGTCGACATCGTCAAGGATGGCTCGGTGCCGCAGGGCATCACCGAGACGGCGTTCAGCCAGGCGGCCACCCTCTTCTTCGAGCAGAAGGTGGCGATGTGGGTGTCGCTCTCCTACGCCCAGGTCTTCATCCAGTCCCAGAACCGCCCGGACGACTTCCCGATGGGCATGAAGGTCTTCCCGCCGCCGGCCAAGGTGACCGGGGCCGCGCCGCCCGCCTCCGCGATCATGACGCCGACGGCCGCGTTCACGGTCAGCACGCTCTGCCAGCAGCCGGCCAAGGCGCTCAAGTACGTGGACTTCTGGCAGCAGGCCTCGATCCAGGCCGGCTGGGATGGCTCGGTGATCCGGGGGCGGGTGCCGGCTCTCAAGGCGAACTGGGAGACCGAGACGTTCAAGAAGTACTACCCCGAGTGGTACGCCGAATATAAGGCCGGCAAGATGTTCGAGGGGGCGCTGCCCATGCCGGCCTTCCCGGGGCTGGTGGAGGCCGAGAAGGCGCTCTCGACGGCGATGCAGCAGGCGATCCTCGGGCAGATGTCGGCGAAGGACGCGCTGGCAGCGGCGGCCAAGCGCTCGCAGGGCATCCTCGACGAGTTCAACGGCTGACCACTCGGCGTCTGGGGCAGGCAGCGTCTGTGTCCGATCTGCCTTGCCCCTGGCGCTGCTGGAGGGAGCATGAAAGTCCTCGGGATGCGACGCGACGACCTCTTCGGCCTCGCGCTCGTCCTGCCGGCGATGGCCCTCGTCCTCTCGTTCATCGTCTACCCGGTGGGCGAGGTCATCCGCATGAGCTTCACCAACACCAACCTGCTGACCCGCCGCGCAGACTTCGTCGGGCTGCAGTCGTACCAGCGGGTGCTCGAAGACCCCCTCTTCCTGATGGTGCTCAAGAACACCGCCATCTGGGTCTTCCTCGGGACGGCCCTCGCGCTGATCCTGGGGCTGGCCATCGGCTACTTCATCAGCTTTGACTGGGGGATCAACCGGCTGCTGCGGGCTGGCATCCTGATCCCCTGGATTCTGCCGGTGGTGGTCGCCGTGGCGGCATGGCGCTGGATGTACCACGCCGAGATGGGCGTCCTGAACGATCTGCTCAAGAAGGCCGGGCTGATCGAGAAGGGGATCTCCTGGCTGGGGGATCCAGCCCTGGTGATGTACGCGCTCTCGGCCATCGCGACGTGGCGGCACCTGCCGTTCGCCGCGCTGATCGTCTCGGCGGCGATCCAGGGCATCCCGAACGGGCTGCTGGAGGCTGCCACCATCGACGGCGCGAACGGCTGGCAGAAGTTCCGCTACATCATCATGCCCCACCTCGCCTACCCGCTGGTGGTCATCGGCGTCATGAACCTGATCTGGAACATGAACGACCTGACGACGGTCTGGGGCTCGACGCGCGGCGGCCCGGCCAACTCCAGCGAGATCCTCTCGACCTTCATCTACTCGATGGGGTTCAACTCGTTCCGGTTCGGGCTCTCCTCGGCGCTCTCGGTGATCAACTTCGTGATCCTGCTCGGGCTGAGCGTGGCGTATCTGGTCATCCTGCGCGGCGCGTGGCGCATGGAGGAGCGATGAGCCAGATCGCGCTCGACACCGGCGCGCGGCCGGCCCCGCTGCCGCGCGCCCGCCTGACCTGGAGACGCCAGCAGCTGCTTCAGCGGATCGTCGTGACGGTGCTCGGCCTGCTGATCTTCATCGTCCTGACGTTCCCGTTCCTGTGGCTGCTCTTGACCTCGGTCAAGACGGACGTGGACTCCTGGGCGATCCCGCCGCAGTACATCCCCCTGCATCCCACCCTGGAGAAGTACCAGGCGCTGCTGGCCGGGGCGGCCGGCGCGGCGACCACCCGCGAGCTGCAGTACTGGTACCTGTACGTGCTCAACAGCCTGTACGTGGCGATCATCCCGGCGGTCCTCTCGACAGCCATCGGGACGCTGGCCGGCTACGGGTTCGCGCGGTTCAAGTTCCCAGGCGCCTCGACGATGCTGACCCTGCTGCTGGTCGGGCAGATGTTCCCGGGTCCGTCACTGTTCGTGCCGATCTACTTCCTGGTCAACCAGCTTGGCTTGCAGGACAGCCACACGGCGCTGCTGATTATCTACACGGCGTTCCACGTGCCGGCCGCCACCTGGCTGGCGAGCGGCTTCATCCGGACCATCCCCCGGGAGCTTGAGGAGGCTGCGCGCATCGACGGCTGCACGCTGTTCCAGACGCTGCTGTTCATCGTGATCCCGCTGGCGCGCATCGGCATCGTGACGGTGGCGATCCTGGCGTTCATGGCGCTCTGGGGCGAGTACGGCTTCGCCTCGATCATCCTCGAGACGCAGACGAAGTACACGGCTACCATAGGGCTGGTGCGCCAGATGAACGAGCTGACGACGGCGTTCAACACCATCGGCGCGGCCGCCACGATGATGGGCGTACCGCTGCTGGTCGTGTTGATGCTGATCCAGCGTCACTTCGTGCGCGGGCTGACGGCCGGCGCGGTGAAGGACGTGTAGACCAACGCTACGATGAAATCTCCATGCCACGTCTCCGAGCGCGTCAACGGCCACCGAACCTGGAGCCCAAAGAAGGGAATCCTCAGTGAAGATCACGGACATTCAGATCGTGCCGTTCCACTGGAAGGTGGACCGGTACCGCCACGGCAAGGCCTATCCGAAGACGGAAGTCTTGCAGACCGTCGTCAAGATCCTGACCGACGAGGGCGTCGAGGGGTACTACTTCGGCGGCGGTGCACACGGCGATGAGGAGGGGCTGCACGAGCACTCGCGACAGTTCATCATGAACCGGGTCAAGCCGATGCTGGTGGGCCAGGACCCGCTGGACCGTGAGAAGTTCTGGAAGTGGCTCTGGGTGATGAACGCGCCCGAGCACGTCGTCGGCGTCATCGACATGGCGCTGTGGGACCTGGCCGGGCGGGCGGCCGGCGTGGCCGTCCACAAGCTGCTGGGCGGGGCGCGCGAGCGGATTCGCGCCTACGCCAGCACCTATCCCAACATGGGCCAGCCGGACAACTACGCCGAGCATGCCCTGGAGATGAAGAGGCAGGGGTACACGGCGTACAAGATCCACCCGTACTACTTCTGGAACCCGGCCACCGGCGAGTCAGTGCCGGGGCGGCCGTCGCACACGGACTGGGACATCAAGGTCTGCGAGCTGGTCCGCGAGGCCGTCGGCGACGACATGGTGCTGATGTATGACCCGTGGGGCACGTACCACACGGTGGAAGAGGCGCTGAAGGTCGGAAAGGCGCTGGAGCGGCTCAACTTCTACTGGTACGAGCACCCGATGCCCGAGTACCGGGTCGAGTCCTACGTGCGGCTGGCGCGCGAGCTGACGATCCCGATTCTCTCGCCGGAGATCACCGAGGGGAACGTCTTCACGCGGGCCGACTGGATCATCCGCGGTGCGTCCGACATGAGCCGGATGGACTGCAACCGTGGCGGGATCACGGCGGCAAAGAAGACGGCCATCGTCTGCGAGGCGTACGGCGTGAAGTGCGAGATTCACATGAGTGGCTGGGCGAACCTCCAGATGCTCGGCTCGGTCAGCGAGGACACCTGCGAATACTATGAGAAGGGGCTGGTAGCCCCGGGCGTGGACTACGATGCCACGCCGCCGTACCTGCGCGAGGCCCCCGACCCGCTGGAGCCAGACGGGTACGTGACCATCCCGACGAAGCCGGGGCTGGGCTACGACATCATCTGGGAGTACATCGAGGAGCACCGGGCCAAGGCGGGGTCGTAGGTCGTGGATCGTGGATCGTGGATCGTGGATCGTGGATCGTGGATCGTGGATCGTGGGAGTGTAGAGCCTGACTGGCGACGCAGTCGTTTCGTAAGCATGCAACATATCATGTCATCCTGAGCGCAGCGAAGGATCTCACCCGCTGACCGTCAAGGTTGGGAGATCCTTCACGTCGCTCGCAAGCTCGCTCGTTCAGGCTGACATACGCTTTGCTGACCGCTGACGTTGACGTTGACGGTCAGCGGGTGAGATCCTTCGCTGCGCTCAGGATGACAATTGCATCTTGCATGATTGCACTGAGAGTGCCCACGCCCCACGCCCCACGCCCCACGCCCCACGCCCCACGGCCCACGGCCCACGACCCACGACCCACGACCCACGACCCACGACCTGCCACCGACGGAGGTACCATGCAGGGGATCTACCCGATCCTGCTGACGCCTTTCGACGACGAAGGGCGCATTGACGACGAGAGCCTGCTCGCCGAGGTTGACTTCAACGTCAACGCGGGAGTCCACGGACTGGGGCTGGCGCTCGGCAGCGAGTTCCTGAAGCTGACCGAGGGCGAGCGCCAGCACGTCACGAAACTGGTGGTCGATCACGTGCGGGGGCGCGTCCCCGTCGTGGTCAACACCGGCGCGCAGTCGAACGTGGTGGCCGCGCTCTACAGCCGGCAGGCTCAGGATCTCGGCGCGTCGGCGGTGATGTGCATGCCGCCGTCGATGGGCGTCTCCGGCTCGGAGATGCGCTCCTACTTCAAGGCGATCTCAGACGCTGTGACGGTGCCGGTCTTTATCCAGGACACGACCTACGTCACCGTCCCAGCCGGGGTGATTCGGCAGATCGCCGAGGAGAGCGAGCACGTCCGCTACGCCAAGGTCGAGAGTGCGCCGAACCCGCTGCGGGTTGAGGAGTGCGTGCAGCAGGCCGGGCGGCTGGTGACGGTCTTCGGCGGCTCGGCGGGGACGTACTTCCTGGAAGAGCTGCGGCGGGGGAGCGTCGGCACGATGCCGTGGCCGTCCACGCCGGAGGTCTTCGTCAAGATCTGGGACCAGTGGCAGGCTGGTGACAAGGCCGGGGCGCAGGACACGTTCGAGCGGTCGTTGCTGCCGGTCCTGCGGGTCTCCTCGACGGGGCTGCGCATGGGCCATGCCATCAATAAGGAGATCCTAAGGCGGCGCGGCATCTTCAAGACGGCCCACGTGCGCGCGCCATCCGACCCGCTGGACGCCCTGGCTCAGCGGGAGCTGACGGAGACGTTGGAGCGCGTCGGGATCGTTTGAGGGGTGGTGTTTCAGAGTCCTGCATGCGAGCAGGCATGGCATCCTGAACGGAACGACCCGTTCGGCAGGCGCAGGGCAGGGCTTGCGACTTCCTACCCCGTCATCCCGAGCGGAACGAGCTTGCGAGTGGAGTCGAGGGATCTTCTTCGTTCAACACGTCTTCCGTCTTCTACGAGAGGAAGATCCCTCAACTTCGCTCGTTCCTCGCTGCGGTCGGGATGACGGGCGTGATGTGCTCGTTCCTCGCCGCAGTCGGGATGACGGGCGTGGTGTGCTCGTTCCTAGATGTCCTGAACATCGGCTCCGGGACGCCCAGCGAACCACGATCCACGACCCACGGCCCGCGCCCCACGACCCACCCCTGAAACCCGAAACCCAGAACCCGAGACCCAGAACCCGACACCCAGAACCCGACACCCCGCCGACGATCCTACAGCTTGTGCGCCTTCTCCACGATGGGCGCCAGTTGCTCGATGGCCTTGAGCGTCCACGGGTGCATCCAGAACGTGAAGTGCTTGATGCCGAGCGCCGCGTAGGCCGCCAGCTTGTCCACGATCTCGTCGGTCGAGCCGCGCATGATGATGGCCGGCGGGCCGCCGGGCACGTCGTCCGCGCCCTCCATCGCCAGCGAGCAGCCGGACGTCCGCAGGAGCGTTGACGGATCGCGGCCGGCCTTGCGGCAGGCGTCGTCCACGATGGCGAAGAGGTCTTCGGCCGCCTTCGTGTCGTCGAGGTTGAGGAGCATGTCGGTGTTGTAGGCGTCGGCGTACTTCGCCACCAGGCCGAGCATGCGCGGCTTGCGCGCCCCGATCCAGATCGGCAGGCCCGTCTTCGCGCGGGGGCCGCGCGGCGTCAAGAAGGCGTCGTCCGTCTCGTAGAACTCGCCCTTGAAGGTGACGTTCTCGCCCTTGAGCAGCGGCACGATGATCTGAAGCGCCTCGTCGAAGCGGCTCACCCGGCGGTCGAACGGGAAGCCGTACGCGCGATACTCCGGCTCGTGCCAGCCGGCCCCCAGCCCGAGCAGCACCCGGCCGTTGCTGACCTCGTCCAGGGTGTCGGCGATCTTCGCCAGCAGGGCGGGGTTGCGGAAGCTGGTGCAGGCGACGAGCGGCAGCAGCGTGACCTTCTTCGTGATGGCGGCGATGGCCGTCAGGAGGGTGAAGACCTCCCAGGTGCCGCGCGTCTCGCCGGCGGGCAGATGCACCACGGGCGGCGCATGGCGGAAGAGCAGATGGTCGGGCGCGCCCAGGGTGTCCACGCCGATGTCCTCGGCCAGCAGCGCCATCTCGCGCAGGGTCTCCCAACGGTGGGCGTTGATGGCGCCGTTGCCGCCATTGTTCCCGCTCCGGATCATCAGTCCGATCTGCATCAGGCTCGGTGCCCCCTTCTCGCGGTGTCATCCTGCGCTGGTGAACGCCAGCAGGCGGGATGATAGCCGGGTGTCGGGGGGCAGAGGCCGGAGCAACTGCGCGGCCGGCCCGTCCGCGTTCTACGCGCGTCAGCGTTTCCAGAACAGCACGTCGCTCGTTAAAATGCGCGGTGGGCAGTCGGCCGGGCGTCTGGCTGAGGCGCGCCGTGTGACTGTCGCGGTTTCCGGGAGGATCGATGCTCGACGGCTCATCATCAATCAGGCGGCTTTCGCGCCGTGGCGCGCTGCGGCTGCTGGCAGTTACGCCGGCGGCGATGCTGGTCTCGTTGGGCAGCATCAGCGTCGCGCTGGCACAGTCGAGCAGCGAGACGGAGGCGGAGCCCGAGCCATCGGCGACGCCTACGCGCAGCACCGGCTCCGGGAATGGCAGCGGCTCGACGCGCAACAACCGCTTCAGCCCGACAGCCACCCCCGGCGCCAGCCCGCAGCCATCCCCATCTGGCGCACCGGTGGCGGGCGCGCCCGCCACCGGTGCGCCAGCCGCGGCCCCGCCCCCGCCGGGGTCGTCGCCGGCCTCGCCGCCGGTGGCGCAGGATGGCCTGGGCTGGGTCCAGAATCACACGCCGACCGAGCTGTGGTCTGGCCCTGACGACCGGGCGGTCAGCTTTGGGACGGCTCCAGCCTTCAGCTACTTCCGCGTGCTGAACCCGCAGGACGGCTCGCGGATCCGGGTCCGCAACCCGCTCACGAATGGCATCGCCTACGTCAACGCGAAGGATGTCGGCCCGAGCGGCGATCCGCCAGAGTGGTACCTGGCCCAGAAGAACCAGACGGCGATGCCGGCCCGCATCGTCGGCGGCGCGAACATCCGCAGCACGCCGGGCGTCACGGACGGCAACATCGTCGGGAAGGCCGGCCACAACGAGGGCGTGACGGTCCTGGGCGAGGTCAAAGGCTCCGATGGCGACATGTGGTATCGCATCGGGCAGCAGCAGTTCGTCCACGGCTCGCTGGTGCGTGTGCCGAGCACGTTCCCGCCACACCCCGGCAAGCTGATCGTGGCCGAGCTGTCGGACCCGTGCATCGTGACGGCGTACGAGGACGGCAAGCCGGTCTACTCGACGCTGTCGCTCAAGGGCACCGCCAGCTGGGCGACGCCGACCGGGTTCTTCACCATCTTGCGGCGCGTCCAGAACGAGATCATGAGCTCTGAGGGGCTGGGCATCCCACGGGACGCGCCGGGCGGCTACTACCTGAAGGATGTGCTGTTCACGCAGTACTTCACCAACGACGGCTCTTCGATTCACTACAACTACTGGTCGGGCAACTGGGGATACTCGGGCAGCCACGGGTGCCTCGGGATGAGCTACGACGACTCGCTCTGGTTCTGGGAGTGGGCGGAGGTCGGCACGCCGCTGGTGATCCAGGAGTAGCGCGCGCTTCCAGCGGCCAGCGGACGGCGGTCAGCAGCACGAGTATGTCGGTGAAAGCACGCAACACCCCATTGTCATCCTGAGCGCAGCGAAGGACCTCACCCGCTGACGCGAGCGTTGACGGTCAGCGGGTGAGATCCTTCGTTACGCTCGCAGGCTCGCTTCACTCAGGATGACAGAGGAGGGGGGCCCGTCGGTCACCATTGCATCAGGATGACAGAGGAGGGGTGCCCGTCGGTCACCATTGCATGACGACTGCAGGGCGATTGCATGTTGAGCGCGTCGTGCAGGGTGGTCGGGGCTTGAAAGCCCCGCCTACCATCCTGCAGTCGCTGCGCGACGCTCCAGTCGCACCGATCGACGCTGTTCCCGGCTACCGTCGCGCAGCGACGGCATGCGCGCAGGCAGGCGGGGGCTTCGCCCCGCCTGCGCGTCTCACCACGTTATGGGAACTCCAACGAACATGCAATCGCCCTGATAACGGCTGACGACTGACGCCTGCTGCTATACTCGTTGGGGAGGCTCTCAGGGAGTCTCGGGGTGGCCGCGTACCCCGTACCAGCGCGGCTCGGTGGAGACTGCTCAAGCAGTCTCTTTTTTGTTGCCCTGCGCTGTCGTCTGTCCGGACCTGGACTGCCATCTCTCAACGGGAGGCCGCCGATGCACGTTGCCGCCGCTGTCCTTGCCGATCTCTTCCTGATGTTCCTGGCTGCCAAGGCGATCGGCGCACTGTTCGAGCGCCTGGGCCAGCCGGCCGTCATCGGCGAGCTGCTGGCGGGCGTCGTGCTGGGGCCATATGCGCTCGGGTGGATCGGGACACCCTCCACCGACCTGATCCACGCCATGCACGACGAAGCCGCTGCTCACGAGGCGCTCAGCCTGATCTACGACGTGCTGGCCGAGCTGGGCGTGGTGGTGCTGCTGTTCCTGGTCGGGCTGGAGACGCGCCTGTCGGACATCCTGAAGGTCGGCGGGCGAGCGGGCGGCGTGGCTGTGGGCGGGGTGGTGCTGCCGTTCGTCCTCGGGTATGCGTACGTGGCGTTGCTCGGACACCCGACGGTCGAAGCGCTGTTCGTGGCGACGGCGATGGTGGCGACGAGCGTCGGGATCACGGCGCGGGTGCTGGCGGACCTGGGGCAGATCCAGTCCGACGAGGCCCGGATCATCCTCGGGGCGGCCGTCATCGACGACATCCTGGCGATGATCGTGCTGGCCGTCGTCTCGGCCATCGGGCAGACGGGCACGGTGTCGCTGGTGAGCATCGCCATCATCGCGTCCCAGGCTCTGGCGTTCACGGCGTTCGTCGCACTGGCCGGCCGCCAGGCGATCCGCCGTTGGAGCATCCACCTGGACCGGCTGCCGGTTCGGAACGCGCCGTTCGTCGTGGCCGTGCTGATGATGCTCGGGCTGGCCGCGCTCTCGGCGAGCATCGGGCTGGCCGCCATCATCGGCGCGTTCCTGGCCGGCATGGTGCTGGCCGAGGTCCGCGAGCAGTACGAGCTGGAGCACCGCGCCCTGCCGATCTACGAGCTGTTCGTGCCGTTGTTCTTCGTCATCACCGGCAGCAGGGTGGACTGGCGGCTGTTTCTCGACGCCAGCGTGCTGGGGCTGGCCCTCACGGTGACGGTCCTGGCGATCGTCGGGAAGGTACTCGGCTGCGGGCTGGGCGGCCTGGGCAAGGGCACGCGGTCGATGGCGATCATCGGGGTCGGGATGGCCCCGCGCGGCGAGGTCGGGCTGATCGTCGCGAACGTCGGGCAGTCGATTGGCGCGATCCCCGATGTCGTGTTCTCGACGGTCGTCATCATGAGCCTGCTGACGACGCTCGTCGTGCCGCCGGTCCTGACAGTCCTGTACGGCCGCAAGGCCCCTGATGAGACGGCGAGCCCAGACGGCACGCGGCCGGAGATCGACTACGCGGTGCCCGATGGCCGGTTGCCAGACCTGTAGGGTGTCCGCTGCCGTCGGCGTGGCAGGGTAGAATCCGCCCCATGCCACACGAATCTACCGCCGCTGCCACTTCGGCCACCGTCAGCCTGGTGCTGGTGTCGCACAGCGCCGCCCTCGTCGAGGGGCTGGCAGCATTGGTCGGGCAGATGGCCGGCCCATCTGTCACGATCTACGCCGTGGGCGGGGCGGTGGACGGCAGCCTCGGCTCGGACGGCGAGCGGGTGCTGGAGACGCTCCAGCAAGCTGCCCAGGGGGCCGGCGCAGTGGTACTGATGGATCTCGGCAGCTCGGTGCTGGCCGTCAAGGCGGCGCAAGAGGAGCTGTCGGCAGCGGAGCTGGCTCGGCTGGCGGTAGTCGATGGGCCGCTGGTCGAAGGGGCCGTGGCGGCGGGGGTGCTGGCCTCCATCGGCGCGAGCCTACCCGAGGTAGCGCAGGCGGCAAAGGAGGCGCGCGATGCCCGCAAGCTCTGATGATGGCGCGGTGGTGACGCAGACGGTCGTGCTGCCGGCCGACGTGGCGCTGCACGCCCGGCCGGCGGCAGAGGTCGTGCGGGCGGCCGCCGCGCTGGCCGCCCCGGTGACCATCGCGG
Source organism: Chloroflexota bacterium (assembly GCA_020850535.1). Classification (NCBI taxonomy): domain Bacteria; kingdom Bacillati; phylum Chloroflexota; species Chloroflexota bacterium. The sequence continues at coordinate 91,419 of JADZEM010000013.1, read as the reverse complement.
CGAACGGCAAGCAGGCCAACGCAAAGAGCATTCTGGCCGTGCTGACCCTCGGCGCGACGGGCGGGACGACGTTGACGCTGAGTGCCAGCGGCCCGGCCGCCGCCGAATCGGTGGCGGCGCTGGCGGGGGTGATCGCCGGCCTCCGGGAGTAGCCTGAGGCATCACCCCGACGTACTCCCCCTCACCCCCAGCCCCCCTCTCTCAAGGAGTTCATGGGGGGACAGGTTCAACAGCATGACCAGAGAAACCGCGCGGCGGTGGAGCCGGGTCAGCCAGGGCGATTGCATGTTCGTCGGTGTTCCCATACCGTCGTGAAACGCGCAGTCGGGGGTTGAAACCCCCGCCTACAGTCATGCCGTCGCTGCGCGACGGACGCCGGGAACACCGTCGACGGGCGAGACGGTAGCGTCGCGCAGCGACTGCAGGATGGTAGGGGGGGCTTTCAAGCCCCGACGACGCTGCACGGCAAGCTCAACGTGCAATCGCCCTGCCGGGTCAGCCGGCCAGCGCGCTCAGGATCGTGGCCCAGGCCGTTGCGCCGGCGTCGCGGTTGCCACGGGCACGGTCCGCGATCCAGCCCGCGCGCCCGAGGACCGGCTCCATGTTGGCCGTGGCTGCCGCGCCCTCTTCGCCGGCCGCTGCCGCCTTCGTGAGCGCCACGGCGGCCGACTCGCCGGCCCCGGCCGCCTCGCGGGCCGCTGCCGCTGCCGGCACCAGCACGTCGATGGCCGTCCGCTGCCCGACATCCGCCTTGCCACGATCCTTCATACCCTGGGCGGCGGCTTCCAGCATCTCGGCAAGGTCGGCGGCCGTCAGGTCGGTCTTGCCGCGCGCCTTCGTGCCGGCCCGCAGCAGGGCGGTGGCCGTCAGCGTGCCCATCGTCGAGGGCGCGACCTTGCCGATCTGCATCGCCACCTGCGAGAGCAACTGGCCGGCATCCTCGGCTGGCGGATTCTCGATCAGCGGGCGGATCGCGCCGAACCCCGTCGCCATCGTGACGCCGAGGTCGCCGTCCCCAGCGATGGCGTCGAGGGCGCAGAGGTCGTCGCGGGCGGCTTCGAGTCGGTCGGCTACGCGGCCCAACGCCGCCCGTAGCCCGTCGAAGGTCAGAACGTCGTCGCTCATGGGTGATGCTCCAGGAGGCGGCAGGCGACTCATCAGTGCCGTGCCTGCGCCACGGACTGACGAGTCGCACGGCCCGCCAAGAGGCTGTCTCAGGCGGTCGGACCGTAGCACGGGGGCTTGCCCCCGCCTGTTCGGTCAGGAAACGGGCGGGGGACAAGCTCCCGCGCTACGGCGTGACGGGCCTTACGCTTGCAGGAAGAACGGCGAATCGGCGGGGGCGTCGATCAGCCGGGCCAGCTCGTCGTCCAGCTCCAGCATCGAGATCGAGGCCCCGGCCATCTCCAGCGAGGTGACGTACTCGCCGATGTACAGCCGGTGCACGCGGTGGCCGCGCTCGGCCAGCCGGGCATGGATGCGCCGGTAGACGATGTACAGCTCCTCCTTCGGCGTCGCGCCGAGCCCGTTCACCAGCAGGGCCACGTCGCTGCCCCTGGTCGGCTGCAAGTCCGCGAAGATGCGGTCCAGCAGGACGTCCGTGACCTCGTCGGCCGGGCGGATGGCCTCGCGGGAGACGCCGGGCTCGCCGTGGATGCCCATGCCGATCTCCATCTGGCCGGCTGGCACCTCGAAGTTCGGATGGCCGACCGTCGGCAGGGTACAGGGCGCGAGGGCCACGCCCATCGAGCGGGTGCGCGAGAACGCCTTCTCGACGGTCGCCTTGACGGTGGCGAGGTCCGCGCCGGCCTCGGCGGCGGCGCCGGCCACCTTGTAGCCGAAGAAGATGCCGGCGATGCCGCGTCGGGTGTTGGCTCGCTCGGGGGGCGCTGAGGCCACGTCATCCGCGCCCAGGACCGTCTCGACGGTGATGCCCTCGGCGGCGGCCATCTCGGCCGCGAAGTCGAAGTTCATCACGTCACCGCCGTAGTTGCCGTACAGGTACAGCACGCCAGCGCCGCCGTCAATCGCCTTGGTGACCGTCAGCATCTGGTCGGCGTTGGGCGATGCGAAGACGTTCCCGACCGCGCAGCCATCCGCCAGCCCACGCCCGACGTACCCCAGGAAGACTGGCAGGTGGCCGGACCCGCCGCCCGTGGCGATCCCGACCTTCCCGGCCCGGGGCGCATCGGCCCGCACGATGGCGCGCGGCTCGCCCTCGACCGCGCGCAGCCGGTCGGGGTGGGCCAACAGGATGCCTTCAAGCATCTCGTCGACGAAATTGGCGGGATCGTTGAGCAGTTTCTGCATGATGCACGCTCCCAGACGTCACGAGATGGCCTGTCCACGGCGCACAGCCGACGGTACGCTCCAGCGCGCACGGAAGCCTCGCCGAGATCGGGCGCGCACGACGGCCCTGGATCAAGCCGATCCCATCCCGGAGAGTGTATGCCGCTCGACCAGGAGCGGCCAGGGGACAGATGTCCCGAAGATTGTGCGACGACCGGCAGCGCGAATTGCGCCGCTCTCGCGCTGCCAGTCGCGAGCCGTATCTCAGGGGAGCTACGTCCCCAGGCTCTCCAGGATCTCGTCCTTGAAGGCGAAGATCGCTGGCAGGCCGCCGGTGTGGATGAACACGACCACGTCATCCTTGCCGAGCCGCCCGGTGCGGGCATGGTCGATCAGGCCGGCCATCGCCTTGCCGGTGTAGACCGGGTCGAGCAGCAGGCCCTCGGTCCGGGCCGCCAGCCGCATCGCTTCCAGCGCTTCCGGCGAAGGCACGCCGTAGTCAACGCCGACATAGTCGTCGTAGCTCTCGACGTCCGCCTCGGACAGCGGCACGTCCCACCCCAGCGCGCGGGCGGCATCGCGGGCGCCGGCCAGCGCGCCCGGCACACGGTCATCGCCCCGCCGCTGGGAGATCGCCACCGTCCGGAACGCCTGCCCCAGCAGCTTCCGCCCGAGCACCAACCCGGCGTGTCCCTTGTTCCCCGAGGTCATGTAGAGGTGCGTCGGCTGGACGCCGAGCGCCGCCGTCTGCTCCACCACTTCTAGCGTGCAGAGCAGGTACGCCAGCGCCGACCCGAGCGCGAACGCGCCGGCGTGATTCATGACGTAGGGCCGCTTGCCACGCTGGCGCTGCTCCTCCGCGACGTCGCGGAGGGTCTGGTCCATGACGGCGGGGTCGTCGGTCTCCAGCCAGCGCACGTCGGCCCCGAGGATGCGGTCCACCAGCGGATTGCCCTGCCACTGCCAGTCGCGGTCCGTGCGGAGGACGAGGATCGTCTGCATGCCGAGGATGTTGGCGGCGGCGGTCGTCTGCCGCGCCGAGTTCGACTGCGCCTCCAGCCCCGCGATGAAGACATCGGTCCCCATCTCGACGGCCTCGGCCATCCGGAATTCCAGGTTGCGGGTCTTGTTGCCGCCGAACGCCAGGCCGGTCAGGTCGTCACGCTTGATGAGCAGCCGCCCAAGGCCCAAGGCTTTCGCGAGGCGTGGGGCGTCCTGCATCGGCGTCGGCGTGAGCGCCAGCGGCACGCGCGGGAGCGTCGCCACGCGCCGGCGGATCTCGTCGGCGGTGACCGTCGTGGTCAGCGGTTCGAGTGTGACAGACAAGGCGTCCTCCCAGATGACGGAAGTACGTGCGACGCCCGCCCGAGCAGCCAGTCACCCCACATACCTGCCCTCATGTACCTGCCCCCATTGACGCTGCAGAATATCATTCCTGCCAGGCCCAACAAGACATGGGATGGCCTGCACGGTCGCCGTGCTGTCCCAGAAGCAGACCGGAGGGCGTTGCCCGCGAGGTCTGCCGTCACACACACGCGGACGTGCATACGGTAGTGGGAGCCTGATCGGGCGATGGCAGGCTGGCTGACAGGCTTCACGACGGGCCGCGCAGGGCGAGGCGGACTCGCCGCGCAACCACGCGGGCGCGGCACCAGACCACGCGGGCAGGCCGTCGTCCGCAGCGCGTGGGCCCCGACGCCCCGGCCGGCCCGTCCTCCCGGCCTGCAACGACGGAGCCGCCGACGGCTGGACGGGGTGGTCCCGGCCCTGGTGCTGCTCCTGCTGGCCTCGGCGAGCATCCTCGGGACGGCCTGGGCAGCCGCGTCGGTCGGGTCGGCGCGGGCGGGCGTCCTGCTGGTGACGCTGGCGCTCGTCGGCCTCTGCACGAGCGGCCTGCTGCTCACCTGGGCCACCCGCGCCGAGCGGCGGTTGGCGCGGCTCGCAGACGCCGAGCCAGCCGCTGGCGCCCGGCGCGTCGAGGGGCACGGCCGGGCCTTTGCCGGCTGGTTCGCGGCCCAGCAGCTGGGCTGGAGCACGCTCGGGCTGCTGCTGGCGAGCGCGCTCCTGCTCGCCACGCGCGGCCGGACGCCGGACCTGATGCTGGCGGCGGTCGGCGGCCTGCTGGCCGTAGCAGCCTGTGCGCTGGTTGGCGCAGGCTCTGCCCTGCAACCGCTCCTGAGCGGACAGGCGGCCTCACTGGCGATCTGCTGGCAGTCAGCCGTCCCGCACGGCGTCCGGCGGCTGGTGGCCCGCGCCGAGGCGATGCTGCTGCTCTCGACGCGGCTGGCGCAGGTCCGCACCTGGGACGCCGCGCAGCCTCAGCCGCTGTTGCGGAAGATCGTGCAGGTGCGCGAGGCGGCTCGGCTGGGGCGGGCGGGCTTCGTGCTGGATGTGCGGCGCGCGCCGGGCGTCGCGCTGGGGCGGGAGATCGGACAGCGAGCGGCGCTGTATGGCGCACTCTGGCTGCTCGGAACGCTCATCGCGCTGCTGGCATTGTGGCTGGGGCTGATCAGGCCGCTGGTGCCGGCACTGACCAGCCTGACCGGTACAGACCCGTTGACCACCGAGTCACGCCAGCCCCAGACGCCCACCCCGACGCCGCAGGTTGAGGGTGATGGTGGCTGCGGTGGAGGCAGCGGCCAGCAGGGGAGCGGCGAAGGCCAGGGGGCAGGCTCCGGGGCGGGCGGCAGCGGGGCCGGCCAGGGCGAAGGTGCAGGCGCGGCTCAGGGCCAGGGCAGTGGCAGCAGCCAGGGGGCCGGAGAGGGGCAGGGCGCGGGCAGTGGGAGCGCGGGCGGCCAGGGCCAGGGTGCAGGCAACGCCGGCCAGGGTCAAGGTGAAGCCAACGGGCAGGGCCAGGCAGCAGGACAACAGGGCCAGGGCCAGGGCCAACCAGGACCAGGAGACAGCCAGGGACAAGGCGACGGGCAAGGGCAAGGGCAAGGGCAAGGGCAGGGCCAGAGCCAGGGGGCGGAGGCATCCGGCAGCGCGGGCCAGCAGGCCGGGCAGGGGTCGGCTGGGGGCGGGCCGGATGGCGGGCAGCAGGACGGGTCGCAGGGCCAGGGGCAAGACGGCCAGGCCGGGTCTGGGGAGCAGCAGTCCCCAGCCCAGGCGCAAGCCGGCGGACAGCAGCCGGGGCAGGGCAGCGGCGGGGGGAGCAGCCCGCGGCAGGAACAGCCTTCAGGCGGCTCGTCCAGTGATGAGTCACGCCCCGGAGGCGGCGGGAGCGGCGGCAGCGACCAGGGTGGCCCCGGCACGACCCGCAACGGCGATCCGAACGCCCCGCCGACGCCGCCCGTCCTCGGCGCGCCGACGCCCGTGCAGGTTCCCTCAGCCCCCAGCACGGACGCCATCGTCTCGATTGACCTGCCGGCCATCGGGCCGGGCCAGCCATCCTCTGGCACGCCGCGGCCGGCCCCCGTCACGCCGGGGCCAGCCCAGGGCGGCCTGACCGGTCCGCAAGGCCCGAACGCCGGCGGCTCGACGACCCAGGGGACCAGAAGCCCTGGCCAGCCGCTGCCACCGTGGATCCAGTCGCTGCTGGAGGGGGGCGGCAGGCCGTGAGCGTTCAGACGAGGCCCTCACCCCCAGCCCCTCTCCCTGTGCGCGGGAGAGGGGGGACGCAAGAACTGAGCTGCCGTACCCACGCGACCAGGCATGAGTCGCAGTGACAAACCGCATTGATATGCCTCCCCTCTCCCGCGCACAGGGAGAGGGGCTGGGGGTGAGGGCGCTCTCGGCAGGCCGTGATGTCGCATCATTGGCGCAGCGCGGGAGCCATACCCTTGATGACGCACGGGAGATCACGCTGACATGGTGACCGGGGGCACGCCGCACACGTCCAACACGCCGGGCGGACGGCTCGCACAGGTGCTGCTCGACACCGTGCGTCTTGAGCTGTTCGACGTGGACGAGGTGATTCGGCTCTGCCTCGTCGCGTTCTACACCGATGGGCACGTTCTGCTCGAAGCGAATCCTGGGATGGGCAAGACCCAGCTCGTCAAGGCCCTGGGCAACGCGCTGGCGCTGCGCTGGGGCCGCATCCAGTTCACCCCGGACCTGATGCCGGCCGACATCACCGGCACGTTCATGCCGGACCCGCGGGGTGGCGGCGCGGGCCGGCTGGCGTTCCAGCCGGGGCCGGTCTTCGCCTCGGTGCTGCTGGCCGACGAGATCAACCGGGCGACGCCGAAGACCCAGTCCGCCATGCTCGAAGCGATGGCCGAGCGACAGGTGACCGTTCTCGGGACGACGTACCTCCTGCCGGACTACCAGCAGCGCCGCGACGATCCGACCCCGCGCCCGTTCATGGTGCTGGCCACCCAGAACCCAATTGACCAGGAAGGCACGTACACCCTCCCCGAGGCGCAGGCCGACCGCTTCACCTTCAAGATCCTGATGCCGCTGCCCGGCAAGGCCACCCTGGCCGCCATCATGGGCAAGGAGGCTGGCGCGGCCATCCATGCTCGTGGGGCCAACGGGGCCGGGGGCGGAGCAGGGCCGCGCGGCCGGCTCACGGAGGCGGACTCGCGGGCGTGGTTCGCGCGAATCCAGCAGGAGATCCGGGACGTCGAAGCGCTCGATCGTTTGGAGACGCACATCGTCAACCTGATCGCGGCGACCAACCGGCAGTTCGGGGAGTTGGAGGGCGTCGAAGGGGACGACCGCCGCTGGCTGGAAGAGGTCTTGCCGGAGCTGCTGCCGTACGGCCTCGGTCCGCGCGCCGCCATCGCCCTGATGCGCGGCGCGAAAGCCTGGACGTACCTGTTCTCGGCTGACACGCCGCGCGCCGACGGCCCGGCCCTGGCGCGGGTCGTGATCCCGACGCTGCGGCACCGCATCCGCCTGACCTACGACTGGAAGGAGCGCTTTGTCGGCGTAGGCGGAGCGCGCGAGGCCGAGCAGTGGTCGGCGCCCGGCGCGGAGGCCGAACTGCTCTCGCGGCTGATCGCGGAGCTGTGTCAGCGAACGGCCCCGACCAGCCGCGCGTCCGGTGGCCCAGAGTACCAGCGCTCGGTCGCAGCGGCCCTGCGGGTCGTCGTGGAGCAACGGGCGTGCTGAGCCCGCCAGCCCGGACGACCTGGGACGGAGGCGGGGCGCTGGCCCCAGGTGACTGGCCGCCGCTGCCGCTCGACCGCCGCTGGCTGGAGCGGCAGGCGCTTGAGTACCGCCAGGAGTATCGCGCCGGCCTGACCGGCGCGCATCTGACCCGCCGGCACGGCCAGAGCCTGGAGATCCGCGAGTTGGTCCACTACACCCCCGGCGACGATATCCGGCACGTGGACTGGCGGGCCTCGGCGCGCCACGGCCTGGACGACAGTCAGCGCTGGCTGGCCCGCCGCTTCGTGGCCGAAGAGCAGTTGACGCTGGCCGTCTCGCTCGACGCCCGCCACACGATGCTCGGGCCACCGGGCGCGGAGAAGCTGCTCGTCGGGCTGTGGCTGGCCGAAGCGCTGGCCGTCCTGACGCTCCACGGCAGCGACCGCATCATCCTGCATCCGCTCTACAGTCAGCGCAGCCAACCGGCCGAGATCCTGAAGGGAAGCAGTGACAACGGCCGGGTCCGCACGGCCCTGCGGCGGCTCCGCGCGTCCGTCGAGCCACCTCCCGCACCATCAGGCTGGCGTCAGCGGCTGCGACCGCCGCCGCCACCGCCGCCACCGTGTCTGAACGTGGACGTCCTCTGGCCGCAGCTCCCGCCGACGGCTATCTGGATCGTCGTGACGGACGGCTACCTGCCGCCAGCGGACCGTGACGCCCTGGCTCGCCGCATGACACGGGCCGCCGAAGGCTCGCGCTGGGTCATGCTGGTGGAGCTGGATAGCTGGCCGGCCGAACGGGCGGCCCTCGGGACCGGCGCGCGGCGCATCGACGGGCCGGGCCTGCCAGGACGCCAGCCAGAGCTGGAGATCGATGGCGAGACCGTCCGAAAGGTCGAGCGGGAGATCGAGACGGGCCTGGAGCCGTTGCGGCGGGCGGCGCGGGCGCACGTCCACTGGTCGTGGCCCGCCGAGCGCGAGCCGGCCATCGCCGAGCGCTTCGGCGACTGGTTCCGCACCGAGCGCCGCCTGCACGCGCTGTTCCGCCGGCCAGGCTGAGAACGTGGTCGTCCGGATCTGCCCGTGATCGTGCTCGGGGTGCTGGCCGGGCTGGTGGCGGCAGCCATCGTCGTCCATCTCGCGAAGCCGCTGGTCGAAAACCACTGGCTGACGGCCGCCCAGTTCTTCCGTGTGGTGAATCCCGCCAGGACCGGACCGTTGCGCCTCGGCCTGGGTAACCCGCTGCGTGCACCAGCCTTCTACCTGCGCCTGCCGATGGTGCTGCTCCTGCTGGCAGCGGCCCTCAGCAGCCAGGAGACCATCGCCCTGGACAGTGGGCCGCGCGCCGTCGGAGCGTGGCTGCTGGTGGACACCTCGGCCAGCATGAGCACGCTGCAGGACGGCGCGCCGCGGGCTGAGCGGGTCCGAGGCGAGGTGGACAGGCTGCTGACGGAGACCGCTCGCGGAATGCAGGCGGCCAGCGGCTCGGACGGCCTGACCGTCTGCTGGCGACTCTCGGCGTTCGACCTGGAGCGGCGCGACCTGCTGCTGGCGACCCGTCAGCCGGATGAGCTTCGGCGACGGCTGACTGATCTCCAGCCACGCGCGCTCGGAACCGACCTCGGCATCCTGCGCCGGCTGCTGGAGGAGCCGCCCGATCCACAGGCGGCTTGCCAGATCACCCACCTCGTGGTGATCGCAGACCAGCCGGCCCCGGACTGGATCGCCAGGCGCCGCGATCTGGTGGTGATCTGGCAGGATGTCGGGCAGCCGGTGCCACAGCGCGGGTTCGCCTCGCTGCGGCCACTGGTCAACCCGTTGACCGGGGACATCCGCGAGATCGGAGTGGAGGTGCGGGCGTTCGGGCCACCGCCGGCCGCCAGCACGCTGGTGGTGACCGCGCCAGACGGCAGCGTGTCCGAGTCGGCGGCCCGCTGGGAGGCCGACGGTCGCTGGTACGAGCCGTTGCGGCCAACCATGCCGGGCCTGTACACGTTGCGGCTCGATCCGCCCGACGCGTACACAGTCGATGACACGGCGGTGGTCGAGGCTCCGGCCAGCGGGCTGATCCGCGTCGACTGGCAACTGGCGGACCGGCGCTGGCCGGAGCGGCTGCGCTGGCAGCCGGAGACCGTCCGCCCGAACCTGCGCGCCGTGCCGGCCACCCTGCTGGACGCCCGCCCGCCGGACGACGTGCCGACGCTGCTCGTCGGGGATGGCTACCTGCTGCCGCCGGCGTCAGCCGCCCCGACGCCGATTCAGGACTTCGTAGACAGCAGCCCGCTGCTCGACGATCTGAACTTCGACGTGCTTGAGACGCTGACGCCGGCCGGCTCGGTGCGCCTGCCTGCTGGCTTCCGCCCGATCCTCCGGCAGGGGGCGGGCCGGGTCTGGCTGGCCCAGCGCGAGCGGCCGGCCGCCGTCTACATCGCGGGACTGCCGCCAGACAGCACCGACGACCGCAGCCGGGTGGCGTTGACCGTCTTCTTCAACGCCGTGCGCCAGTTGCTGCGCGACCGCCCGATCCCGCCCGCCTACGAGCTGACGAGTCCCGCCAACCCGATCCCCGAAGGGAAGCGCATCGCCCTGCACGAGGGCGAGGGGAACACGATGCAGACGCAGCGCAGCCAGGGGAATAGTGAGGATCTCCTGACCGCCCGGCGGGACACCCGCGAGCCGCGCTGGCCGCTGCTGCTGGCGTTGGCGGCCGGCCTGTTCCTGCTGGAACGGCTGCTGGCAGCATACGGCGGCCGGACCTGGCGCTGACCGACCGCTCAGCAGCCTCGTGCAACGCATGCAAGATACCACTGTCATCCTGAGCGCAGCGAAGGACCTCACCCGCTGACCGTCAACGCTCGCGTCAGCGGGTGAGATCCTTCACGTCGCTCGCAAGCTCGCTCGTTCAGGATGACATACTCTTGCTGACCGCTGACCGCTGACCGCTGACCGTCAACGCTCGCGTCAGCAGGTGAGATCCTTCGCTGCGCTCAGGCTGACAATGGTACTCCTCGTTGGCCGGGGTGCATCATGGCGCGGCCAGCCGCTGCGCGTCGCCGCGGCCCGAGACGTACCCAGACGCTCGGGCCGAGCAGCCAGAGGTGCAGCACGATCCCGGTCAGCAGCCCGAACACGTACTTGACGACGTTCGGCAGGCTCGATGGCGAGATGAAGCCCTCGATCAGGCCGGCAACTACCAGCAGGGGCATCGCGCCGACGACCAGCAGCACCGCCTCCTGCGCGCCCTGCACCAGCGCATCCCGGCGGCGCAGCAGCCCCGGCTGGATGATGCCCCAGGTCATCCGCAGGCCGCCGCCACCGGCGATGAAGATCACGGTCAGCTCGATGTAGCCGTGCGGCGAGACGAACCCGAGCAAGTCCGCACTGAGACCGTAGAGGTGGGTGTAGCCGAGCACGGAGCCAAGCATCAGCCCGTTCTGCACCATCGCGTAGACGGTGAGTGTACCGAGCAGCATCCCGCCTGCGAACGCAATCAGCGAGACCTGGATGTTGTTCGTCATGATGAACGAGGCCATGTACGGACGCTCGGCGGGCGGCATGTTCGTCCAGAGGTGGCCGTTCCGGACGCCGCGCGTCATGTCGGCCGGCAGGATCTCCTCGGCGAGCGTCGGGTTGACCTGCACCACGGCGAACGCCACGATGGCCGGGATGGTGAACAGCAGGAACGCCGCCAGCACGAACCGCGAGCAGGCCCGGTACCGTTCGGGGAACTCCACCAGGAAGAACTGCGCCAGCCGCTGCCACGAGCCGACCGGCGCACGGTACACCAGGGGATAGGCCCGCTGGGCGAGGCCGTTCAGGTAGCCGACCACCTGATCCTGGGGGAAATCGCGCCGCGCGACCGCCAGATCCGAGACGACCTGCCGGTAGAGCTGGCTGAGACTCTCGATCTCGGCGGCGGACAGGCGGCGCGGATCGCTGCCGGCCCGCTTCAGGAGCACGGCAAGCTGCTCCCAGCGCGCCCGGCGGGCCGCAATCAGCTCGTCAACGGTAGCCACACCCGCCCCCACGGCCGGCAACCCCGAGACCTGCCGCACATGTCAGCGTGCGTTGCCCGGGCGCCACAAAGGATTCCCCTCCGGCTGACAGTATGGCATCCTGAGTCAGCAGAACGTGAAGCCACAGCGGGTGAGGGCGCGTGATCGGCGACTCGTACGATCTCCGGACGCCGGAGCAGATCGATCTCCAGTACGACCTCGCGGGGCTTGGCTCGCGCGGGCTGGCCATGCTGATCGACGGGCTGATTCAACTGGTCGCGATCGTGGCGCTGGCGATGGTGTTCGGGATGGGCACGGCCGTGCTGGCGCGCTACTTCTTCCCTGAGAACACCGATGTGCTGGTCCCTGTCGGGGTCGGCATCGGCCTGCTGCTGATCTTCGCGATCTTCTGGGGCTACTTCATCTTCTTCGAGCTGACCTGGAACGGCCAGTCGCCGGGCAAGCGAGTGGCCGGCGTCCGCGTCCTGACGGTGCGCGGCGAGCCGGTGACGCTGGTGCACAGCCTGGTGCGGAACATTGTCCGACTGGTGGATCTGTTGCCGTCGGGGTACATGGCCGGGGCGATCAGCGTGCTGTTGACGCGGCGCTCGCAGCGGCTCGGGGATCTGGCGGCGGGCACGGTGGTGGTGCGGGAGCGGCGCGAGGAGCTGCCGCGCACCCTGCCGCCCATCGACCCGAGCCTTGCCCTGCCGCCGTGGGTCGCGTCGGCGTTCACGGCTGAGGACGTGGCGCTGGCGCGGGAATTCCTGCTGCGCGCGCCCGAGCTGTCAGATCTGCGCCGCTACGAGCTGGGCGAGCGGCTCTGCCAGACGTACCGTGCCCGGCTGGCGGAAGCAGGGCACACGCCCCCGCCCGGCTTGAGCAACGAGGCGCTGATGGCGGGCGTCGCCATCGCCCACGGGTGAGCCTCGCGCACGAACAGGCAGTGTTCTCCGGAATGGCCTGGCGTGAAGCTCCCTGGGTGCGGCGTCAGCGTCGTCCTGGCAGTCGGCGGCCGGGCTATCATGGGCGGCGCGTGCTGGAGCATGATGGCAGAGCTTGATGGCGCATCGGTGCGGATGCGCGCTGGAAGGGGACAGCGATGGCGACTGGTGGGGTGACGGCGTCCAACGTCCGAGGGAGTGGGCTGGACGCCCCGTTGCGGTTCGGCTGGCGGCTCCCGATGTGGGATCCGGCCGGCGCGCCGGCCGTCTCGTGGCTCCCGGCAGTGCGCGGCAACCTCTCGGCCCTGCGCGGCAAGTACGACTCGGTCTGGCTCTCGGACCACTTCGTGCCGGGGACGCCCTGGATGCCCCCCGAGCCGGACACGCTGGAGTGCTGGACGGCCACCGCTCACTTCTCGGCGGTCTTCCCCGAGTACCAGTACGGGCAGATCGTGCTGGGGAACAACTACCGCCATCCGTCCCTGCTGGCGAAGGCGGCCTCGACGCTGCAGGTGCTGACCGGCGGCAAGCTGATCCTCGGCATCGGGGCGGGCTGGATGGAGAGCGAGTACCGGATGTACGGCTACGAGATGCCGCGCCCGGCCATCCGCATCCAGCAGCTTGACGAGGCCTGCCAGATCCTCCGCCGGATGTGGACGGAGTCGCCGGCCAGCTTCGAGGGCCGCCACTACACCATCGACCAGGCGTTCGCGAACCCGCTCCCGCACCCGGTCCCACCGATCCTGATCGGCGGCAGCGGCGAGCAGTTGACCCTGCGCGTGGTCGCGAAGCATGCCGACTGGTGGGAGACGGGCAGCCAGCCGATCTCCGAGTACAGGCGAAAGTCGGGCGTGCTGGCCCAGCACTGCGAGGCCGTCGGGCGCGACCCGTCTTCGATCCTGCACGTCTGGCAGTGTCAGGTGGTCTCGATTGCCGACCGCGAGGCCGATGCCCGTGCCATTGCCGAGCGGAGCCTGCTCTACCACCACAGCACCGAGGAGACCCGTCTCGTGGGGACGCCCGAGCAGGTCTACGCGAAGCTGGAAGAGCGGCTGGACGCCGGCGTTCGCCACTTCATCCTGCGCTTCATGGACTTCCCACAGACAGACCAGGCGTTGCGCTTCGCCGCCGAGATCGCGCCGAAGCTGCGGGCGCGGCACGGCAGCTGACGGGTCAGTCGTCGTCGGCGGCGCGCGGCAGATCCACCACGAACCGAGCGCCGTGCGCCACGGATCCATCAGCCGGCGCCTCTGCGCGAACGGTCCCACCGTGCAGCTCCACCAGCGACTTGACGATGGCGAGGCCCAGGCCGCTGCCAGCCTCGCCGCGCCGGCCGGCGTCCTTGCCGCGATAGAATCGGTCAAAGACCAGCTCACGCTCAGCCTCGGGGATGCCAGGTCCGCTGTCCGCGACTGCCAGCCGCACGTGCCCGTTCTCGGCGGCAGCCATCACCTCGATGGTCCCACCTTCGGGGGTGTACTTGGCGGCGTTGGAGAGCAGGTTCGTCAGGATCTGCTCGACGCGACGCCGGTCGCCGAGGATCGGCGGGACACCCTCGGGGACCGTGACACGGACCGCCTGCCGCCGCTGCTCGAACAGGTTCGAGAGCGCCGACACGCTCCCCAGGACGACGCTCTGTGCGTCGAGAGGGCGCGAGTCGAGCGACAGGCGGCCAGCGTCCATCCGGCTCAGGTCTAGCAGGTCGCCCACCAGCCCGATCATGCGAGCGCAGTTGCGGTCGATGGTGTTCAGGAAGCGCCGCTGCACGCGCGAGAGCCGCCCCTCGTCCTCCTCGACCACCAGCTCAAGGGCGCCCTTGATAGCGGTCAACGGCGTCTGCAGCTCGTGGGACACCACGCCGAGCATCTCGGAGCGGGCCCGCTCGACCTCCTGTTCGTGGGTGGCGTCGCGCAGGACGGTGACGAAGCCGAGGTCGTCGCCGCTCGAGCTGAGCACCGAGGCTGAGTAGCTGCGAATCACCCGCTCGCTGGCCGCCGAGCCGGCCGCCAGCGAATCGCCCAGCAGCGGCAGGCTGTCGGTGGGGCCGGCCGGCAAGTGCAGCAGTTGCCGCGCAACGGGGTTCGCGAAGATCACGCGGCGCTGCTCGTCGGCCACGATGACACCCTCGGCCAGGCTCCCGAGGACTGCCTCCAGACGGGCCGCCCGCAGCCGCTGCTCGTCAGCGCGCCGCACCAGCGCCGCCGTGGTGTCGGCAATGGCGGCGTCAAGCACAGACCAGGGGCCGCCGCCAGATGGTCGGGCGGCGATGACGCGTGCGCCAGCGTCGGGCACAGCCAGGGACCGCACGCGGCCAGTCAGCGCGGTCACGCGCCGGACCTGCCACGCCCCCAGCCGCACGCCGAGCAGCCCGGCCAGGAGCGCGCCAGCCAGCGCGCCGCCGTAGGTCAGCAGGCGCGCCCAGCGGACAGCATCCGAGACGGTCTCGGCGGACGGCCCCACCAGCAGCACGCCGATCTCGCGCGGCCCGTTGGAGACGGTCCGCCCAGCCAGGAGAAACGCCTCGTTGCCCAGCCGCGCCCGCTTGAAGCGGTCCGGCCCCGAGGCGACCAGCTCAGGATCGACGTTCTGATCCGCAGCCGTGGCGAACGAGAACGAGCGTCGGATGCCACGCGAGGCCGCCACCAGCCGACCGTTCTGGATCAATGCCACGTCGAGGCCGGTCAGCCGCAGCGACGTGTTCAGGAAGCCGTCGTCCAGGTTCTGCGCGACCATCACCGCACCCGGCACGATCTCGCCGTTGACCCGCAGTGGCGCAGCGGCCTGCACGGCGAATCCGGGCATCCGCTCCTGGAGCACCACGACGGACTTGCCAGTCAGCGCCTGCTTCGCCTCCCAGGTGTTGCCGAACGGGAGGTTACTGGCCGGGTCGCTGGCGAGCGTCTTGCCGTCGCCGCCGAGCGGGGCCACGAGCGAGGCCCGCAGCGCCGCTCGCAGCTCACCGGTTGCTTTGACCAGATCGTCCGGCGAGACGCCCTGGCTGATGGTCGGGCCAAGGCGGACGCCGGCAAGGTCGGCGTTGTTGAGCGCGCGCGTCCGCTCGGCATCTACCAGTCCCGTCACGCTGTCCAGGCCGGCCGTCGCGCGCACACGGGCATCGTCGGTCAGGCGGGCATCATAGGCCCAGACGATTGCCTCGGCGGCGAGCAGGCCGGGCGCCAGCACCAGCAGGCAGGCCGTCAGGCCGGCCAGGGCGCGCGGCCCGAGGCTGGGAAGGCGGGGGCAGGGCAGCCTGATTCGGGGCCGAGTCCAGCCGCCCCGCGTCTTCCGCGAGGCAGCCTGCGCCCCATCCGACTCCGACGACTGGCGGCCGAGACGCCGTCTGCCGGGCCACGGGAGTGTGAAAGGGGTGTGGGGAGCCTGCATCGTGGCCCAGTCCGGACGCGCCGGCTCAGTGGCGATGGGATGTCGGCCGGCCCGCCACATCCTGCATGCTGCTTCTCATGGTACCGCACGTAACGGCCATTCGCAGCCGGGCCAGGGTTGTCGTCAGGTTAAGACTGCGGCGGCGACTGGGCGGCAGGCGGCTTCCCGAGGATCGTCGCGACGTCGATGACGAGGTCTGGCGCGAACAGCGGTGAGATGGTGTCACCGCGGCCAAACAACGCCGCCGTGCGGTACCGCGAGCGCACTGGGTCGCGGTACGCCTCGATGCGCTGGGCGTTCAGGTCAAGGATCCAGTACTCTGGGATACCGGCCCGTGCGTACAGCGATCGCTTGCGTCCTCGATCTACCCGCGGTGAGCTCTCCGCCACTTCGATCGCCAGGAACACATCAGCAGGCTCGGGGTGCCGATCCTCAGGAGTGTCTGGCTGGAGAATGAGAAGATCTGGCTGCGGCTCGCTACGGTCGCTGAGACGCAGCGGATTCTGCGTGCCGACCTTGAGGTAGTCTGCAAATCGGAAGAAGATCCCCGAGACCCGATTGACGCACCAGGCATGCTCTGAGCCAATCGGGTTCATCGGGATGATCTCGCCGTCGAGCAGCTCGACGCGCTCGCCGGGCTTGAACACACCAGCCGCCGCCATGCGGTAGTACTCGTCCACCGTAAACAGCCGACGCGGGATCGACACGGCCACGGCTCGCCCTCCTGCTCCATTTTACTGCCTCCCCGAAAGCCCTGCGCCGCGCTCGACGCAGCCTGTAGCGAAGGAGGTACGGCGACGATCCTGGCGTTACGCTCCCGCGCGTCTCCCCAGGACGCCCTGCCCGCCGGCGGCGCTTTCCCACACCGACGCATTCCAACATTGCCAATGAGATGTCCAGCGGATCCATCGGGCCAATTGAGAGACGCATTGGCTTCTTGACTTTCCCGTCAGTCTGGACCATAGTGTCCGGGCGTGTGGGGCACCGCGACGGACCGGTGACGCTGCCGGGTTTGTTGCACCAATGACGGACAAGGGCGCTACGCTCTCTGGCTGCTCCCGTTGCGGGCGGGGCTGGCCTCAGTGTGCGCGACGCCCGAGGGGGTCGCCATCACTGCCTATCTGGTGCGCCGACTGATCCATTCAGTCCTGGTGCTGGCTGGCGTGCTCATTTTCGTCTTCGTGCTGGGGCGCGGCATCGGCGATCCCGCCAAGATGATGTTGGCGCCGGACGCCTCCCAGGAGCAGTACCTGGCGACGCGCGCCCAGTACGGCTTCGACGATCCGCTCTACGTGCAGTTTGGGCGCACGGCCGCCGGCTGGCTGCACGGCGACTTCGGCCAGTCCTTGTGGCAGCGGGTGCCGTCCCTGCCGGTGGCCCTGAGTCGGGTGCCGGCCACCCTCCACCTTGCGCTGGCCACGGCGCTGATCGCCATTCCCACGGCGATTTTGATCGGCACGGTCTCGGCCATCTACCCACGCTCGATTATCGACCGGGTGCTGACCGTCGTCTCGCTGGGCGGCGTGTCGACGGCCGAGTTCTGGCTCGGGCTGATGCTGATCCTCCTGTTCGCCGTGCAACTGGGCTGGCTGCCAACCTCGGGGTACGGCGGCCTGGAGCACACGCTGCTGCCAGCCCTGACGCTGGCGTTCCGGCCCATCGGGCGGATCGCGCAGGTGGCGCGCGGCGCGATGCTGGACGAGATGAGCAAGCCGTACGTGGTGACAGCCCGCTCCAAAGGCCTGACCGAGCGCGTCTGCACCTTCGGTCACGCGTTCAGGAACGCGGCCATCCCGATTGTCACGATGTCCGGCGACGAGACGGCCTCGCTGCTGAACGGCGCGGTGGTCGTGGAGACCGTTTTCGGGTGGGCCGGCATCGGATCGCTGCTGATCCAGAGCATCGGACGGCGTGACTTGCCGCTGGTGGAAGCAACGGTCTTCGTCATCGCCATCATGATCATCGCGCTCAACCTGCTGGTGGACATCCTCTACACACGGGTCGATCCGCGCATCCGCTTCGGCAGCAGCGCCGCGTAGCCGCACCATCGCTCGGTCGGCCCAGCCTGGGCTGGGCCGACGAGCCACACGCAAGCAGGCCGCATGGCGATGGCAGCCATGTCCCGCGTGAGTCGTCAGCGTAGACGGGCAGACAACCGCTCAGACGGGCCGGAAGGCCCCGTTCGGAGGGCAGATGGCACAGAGTGTCCGCGCAGCAGGGCTGGACGCGCCCGGCCAACAGGCGGATGGCGCTCCAGACGCACCCGGGGTCGCAAGCGCAGCGCCCAGGGCACGTGCGGCCCAGCGGTCGGGAGCGATCACCTGGGCGGACCTGCTCCGCGCCCTCGTGGACGACAAGGTTGTGCTGGTGGCGGCGATATTCATCGTGCTGGTGATCGGCTCGGCGATCTTCGCGCCGCTGGTCGCCCCGCACGATCCGTACACCCAGTCGATCCGCACTCGCGTCAAGCCGCCGATGACGCCCGCCATTCAAGAGGGCGGCATCCCGTACATCCTCGGCACGGACACGCTCGGGCGGGACATCCTGAGCCGGCTGATCTATGGCGCGCGGATCTCGCTGACGGTCGGCATTGCCACGGCGCTGATCTCGGGAACGGTCGGCGTCTCGCTCGGCCTGCTGGCCGGCTTCTACCGGGGCCGCGTGGACGACCTGATCATGCGGCTGGTCGATCTTCAGATGAGCGTGCCGGGCCTGCTGCTGGCGCTGTTCGTCCTGTTCGCGCTGGGGCCGGGCTTCCAGAACCTGATCCTGGTGATGGTCATCACCCGCTGGATGGTCTACGCCCGCATCACACGCGGGATGATGCTCTCCCTGCGGGAGCGGCCGTTCGTGGAGGCGGCACGGGCGCTCGGGTGCAGCGACGCCCGGCTGGTGCTGGTCCACATGCTCCCCAACCTGTTCTCGCCGATCATCGTGCTGGCCACGCTGGAGGTCGCCACGATGATGCTCGCACTGGCGGCGCTCGACTTCCTGGGCCTGGGCATCCAGCCGCCGGAGTCATCCTGGGGGCTGATGCTGGCGCAGGGCCGCGAGTACCTCCAGACTGCCTGGTGGCTGGTGACGTTCCCCGGGCTGGCGATCATGCTGACGGCCCTGAGCTTCAACGTCCTGGCGACCTGGGTCCGTGTCGTGACGGACCCGGTCAGCTCGTGGCGGTGGGTGCGGCGCGGAGCAGCCCGCGCCGCCGCCTAGACCAGAACCCTGGCGACGATGCCAGCCGAACGGATCGACGAGGAGGAGGTCTCATGCGTGGTCGTACCGAGCGTCGTGTGTTTCTGTTCGGGAGGCCGGATCGGCGAGGATCCCGGCAGCGCCGTGCCGCCTGGACAGCGCTGCTCCTGAGCATGCTGCTGGCCCTGACCGCCTGTGCGCCGCAGGCCGCCGCCCCCGCCGCAACGTCTGCCCCGGCCAAGCCAGCTGAGGCGGCCAAGCCGGCCGCGCCAGCCGCCACCACCGCTCCGGCTGCCGCCGCCAAGCCAACCGAGGCCGCCAAGCCCGCGGCAGCGGCGCAGCCCACGACCGCCCCGGCTGCCGCGGCCAAGCCCGCGGAGTCGAAGCCGGCCGAGGCCGCCAAGCCGGCCGCCGGCGCGGCTGTCGCCAAGGTCACGCCGGCCGGCAGCATCGTCATCGCGCAGGGCGAGGAGCCGCCCACGCTGATGATGTGGGAGGCGTACAACTCGTTCGGCTACACCGTCATCCGCAACGTCGCGGAGGGGCTGGTCAACCGCGACCCGGCTGACAACAAGCTCGTGGGCGAGCTGGCAACGGCCTGGGAGAGCACCAACCCGACCACCTGGCGCTTCAAGCTCCGCCCGAACGTGAAGTTCCACGACGGCTCGCCGTTCAACGCTGAGGCGGCCGCCGCCAGCCTGAACGACACCTGGGGCAAGGAGAAGAACTACCGCATCCGTACGTTCATCGGGCCAGAGTTCCAGGCGAAGGCCGTGGACGAGCTGACCCTGGACGTGGTCACCGAGGCGCCAGATCCGATCCTCCCCGAGCGGCTCTACTTCTCGCCCATCGGCTCGCTGAAGCAGATGAAGGAGAAGCCAGACGAGGTGCCGTTGAAGCCCATCGGGACCGGGCCGTACACGTTCGTCGAGTGGCAGAAGGGCCAGTCCATCAAGCTGACGGCCAATCCTGACTGGTGGGGCAACGGTTCGGCGGATGCGAAGGGCGCTGCCAGCATCAAGGACGTGACCTTCCAGTTCCGCGCCGAGCGCGACGTCCGCGCGGCGATGACCAAGGCCGGCGAGGCGGACATCGCGCGGTGGATCACCGGCGACCAGTGCAAGATGACGCCGAACTGCCAGACCACTCCGAGCCTGGAGACGATCTTCATCCGGATGGACACCTCGAACGTCGCGATGAAGGACAAGCGCGTCCGCGAGGCCATCGCCTTGAGCATCGACAAGGAGGCGATCATCAAGGACGTGATGGGCGGCGGCGACGTAGCCCGTCAGCTGGTCGGCCCGAGCGCCACCGGCTACAACCCCGATCTGCAGCCGTACGCCTTTGACATGGCGAAGGCGAAGCAGCTCATCGCGCAGGCGAAGGCGGACGGCGTGCCGGTGGACGCGCCGCTCACGATGTACGTCCGGCGCGCCTACATCGTCGGCCTGGAAGAGGCCGCCGAGGCCGTCGCGCAGGGAATGGTCGAGATCGGGCTCGTCAACGCCAAGACGCGCGGCGTGGAGACGGCGGCGCACCAGGAGATCTGGGGCGCGAACACCGGCCCTGGCTCGATTGACCCGAACCGGGGCATGCTGGGCACGCACGCCCACGGCAACGAGCTGATGGACTACTCGTCCACCGTCACGGCCTACTACACCTGCAAGGCGCGCAACTCGGCGGTCTGCGACGAGAAGCTGGAAGAGATGCAGCAGAAGGCGCTACCCCTCAAGGGGACTGAGCGCCAGAAGGCGTTCCAGGACATCGCGAAGTACATCCACGAGCAGTTTTACACGGTGCCGATCGGCCACCCGAACTTCTACTACGGCCTCAGCACCAAGGTCGAGTGGAAGCCCCGCCTCGACGGCTTCATCATGGTGAAGGAGATGAAGCTGAAGTAGCGTGGGTGTTGGGTTCTGGGTTTCGGGTTTCAGGAAGCGGGGCCACCTCCCCCCGAAACCTGAAACCCAGAACCCAACACCTCAGTTGTAGGTGAGCGCGGCCTCGGGGGCGACGTACTCGCCGTGCTCGTCGCCGGTGGTGTAGATCACGCCGTCTGCGCGCAGGGCGTCGATCTCCTCCAGCGAGTAGCCCAGCTCGATCAGCACCTGGACGGTGTGCTGCCCGAGCGTCGGCGCGGCCCGGGTGACGCCGCCCGGCGTCTTCGAGAGCTTGACCGGCACGCCGAGCGTCTTCATCGGGCCGATGGTCGGGTGGTTGACCTCGACGACCATCTGGCGGGCCTTGACGTGGGGATCCTGCTCGAGCACTTCGGGGATCGTCTTGATCGGCCCGGTCGGGACGCCGATCTCCTGGAAGATGGCGATCCACTCCGGCGAGGTCTTCGCGCGGAACGCCTTCTGGATCTCTTCGGTCAGGTCGGCGTGGTGCTCGTTGCGGAGCGTCTGCGTGGTGAAGCGCGGGTCTTCCAACAGATGCTCGGCGTTGAGGGCCTTACAGGTCGCCTTCCAGAGGCGGTTGGTCGGTCCGATGTTGACCCAGCGGCCATCGGAGCACTGGAACGCCCGGTAGGCGCCCTTGCCGCTGCCCTGGGCCTCGGGCGTCTTGCCACTGCCCCAGTACTCGGCCGCGCGCCAGGTCAGCCAGGAGATCGGGGTGTCGAGAAGGGTCGCCTCGACCTGCTGGCCGCGCCCGGTCTCGTGGCGATGGTGCAGCGCCGCCAGGATGCCAATCGCCCCATACATGCCGGAGCCCATGTCCGTGACGGGGGTGCCGGCCTTGACCGGCTCGCCGCCACCGGGCGAGCCGGTGACGCTCATCAGGCCGCTCATCCCCTGGGCGATGAGGTCCAGCCCGGCGAGGTCGGCGTAGGGGCTGCCCTCGCCGAACCCGGAGATCGAGCAGTAGATCAGGCCGGGGTTGATGGCGCTGAGCGTCTCGTAGTCGGCCCCGAGCCGCTTCATGACGCCAGGGCGATAGTTCTGCACCAGGACATCGGCGGTCTTGACGAGGCGGTAGAACGCCTCACGTCCACGCTCGTCCTTCAGGTCCATGCTGAGGCCGCGCTTGTTGCGGTTGACGACCAGGAAATGGCTGTTCTCGCCATGGTAGACCTGGAGGCCGCCGGCAGTCCGGATGTCTGGGTCCGGGCTCTCGATCTTGATGACGTCTGCGCCCAGGTCCGCCAGCACCAGCCCGCAGAAGGGACCAGCCAGCGCCAGGGTGAAATCAAGGACGCGAAGGCCCGACAACGGTCCGGGCATACAGTGACTCCAGTTGGATACAGGGATGAGATCGGGACAAGCAACCTCACCCCCCGGCCCCCCGCTCCGGCGCGGAGAGGGGAGCAGGGGCGTGAGATAAAGTGGGTCACCTCACGCGAGAGATGAGGAAGGCTGGCCGCGACTAGGCGAGCCAGATACTCCACTCGCGCCAGTCTTCCTGGAAGAACGGGCTGGAGAGCTTCACCTTCTTGCTGGTGATGTAGTTGTACGGCTGGATCCACATGTGGCCCCACCACGCCGTATCGAACATCTGGGTCTGGCACTTCACGTACGTCGCCTGCCGCTTGCCGACGTCGTAGGAGGTCCGCGCCTCCTTCAGGCAGTCCTGAATGGCCGGCTCGCTCGGGCGGACGTAGGCGGCCGGGCCGTCTGGCGCCCAGGCCAGCGAGATGACGTCCGGATCCAGCGGCGTGCTGGTCTGCTGGGTCGCCATCTCGAAGTCGTTGGACTGGCGGACCTTCTGGCCCCAGGCCACGCGCTCCAGCGCCTCGATCTCGACCTTGATGCCGATCTTGTCGAGCATCTGCTGGATCATCTGGGCCTGCTGCTGGTCGGTCTCGCGGGAGATGACCGTCAGCCGGACGTTGAGCGGCGTCGAGACCCCAGACTCCTTCATCAGGGCCTGGGCCTTCGCCAGATCGAAGCTGTAGAAGGGAACTGAGGGATCGTAGCCGAGGGTACCCTCGGTCAGGTCGTACTTGTTGGCGCTGCCGACGCCGCCGCCGACGGCCTTCGCCATCGCCTCGCGGTCGATGGCGTACTGGATCGCCTGGCGCAGCTTGAGGTTGTCCTTGAAGGGCGCCTTTTGGGCGTTGAAGAAGAAGCGGTAGAGGCGGCCCTGCTGCGCGTCCTCCCAGTAGTTCAGCCCCGACTCGGCCTTGGCCGTCGGGACGTCGCGCCCGCGGAACAACTGGCCGATGTCCGCGCTGCCGGAACGCATCTCGACGAAGCGAACCGAGTCGTCAGGGACGAAGCGGTAGTGAATCTTGTCGAGGTACGGCAGCGGCTGGCCGTCCAGCCCCTTCTCCCAGTAGTTGGGGTTCTTGTTGACGATGAACTGCGAGCCGCTCTGCCACTGCTCGAAGATGAACGGCCCACTCCCGACAGCCTGGAGCGCCAGCCCGTCGTCGCCAAGCTTGGCGTGAGCGGCCTTCGAGACGATGCCGGTCTCGCGCTGGGCATCGGAGAGGACGGCCAACAGCGAGCCAGCCGGCGCCGCGAGGTTGATCTTGACGGTGTAATCGTCGACGATCTCCGCCGACTTCTCCTTGGCAACGGCCCCGAGCTGCGACTTGGCCAGGGACTTCGGGTGCGTCATCCAGGTATTGACGTTCCAGGCGATGGCATCGGCGTTGACGTCGGTGCCATCGTGGAACTTGACGCCCTTGCGGATCTTGAAGGTGGCCGAGGTGTCCGTCAGCTCCCAGGACTCGGCAAGGCCGGGCTGTGGGCCCCAGCGGCCATCCGGCCCCTTCCGCCACCGGATCAGCCAGTCGTAGCAGACGGACGCCGTCGGGCCGGTGGTAATCATCGGCCACATCGTCACGAAGTCGTTCTGAACGACGGCCCGCAGGGTGCCGCCACGCTTCGGCATCTCGCCGGAGGCCGCCATCGCCGGGATCGCGGCGTCTGGCTTGGCGGCGGCAGCCGGCTTGGCCGCCTCGGCGGGCTTCGCGGCCTCAGCCGGCTTGGCCGGGGCGGCTGTGGGCGCGGCGGCGGCCGGAGCGGCCGGCTTGGTCTCGGCGGGCTTCGACTCCGCTGGCTTGCTCTCAGCCGGCTTGGCCGGGGCGGCAGGCTGCTGGGCGCAGGCGCTGGCCAGCAGCACGGACGGTCCGGCGACGGCCAGGAGCCGCAGGCCCTTACCGAGCGCCTCCCGACGGGTCAATCTGCTGCGCTGCATCGATTTTGCTCCCTTTCACTACGGAGCGACGCGCTCGGCCGCCTCTCAACCGCTGGGGGGAGAGGCGGCGGCGTGGTCTCGTCGCCGGTGACGTACATCGCTCACAGGATCGCGCCTGCAAGCGTCGTAAGCCTAGCCGTCAGCGGGCCGCGCGTCAACTCCTGGAGCGTGTCAGATTCCCAGAAGCCTGCACAATGGGCAGAGCAGCGTGCATCTGAGGGCGTTCACCGTCCAGACGGCCGCTTCACGACGCCGACAAGTGCCCCGATGCAGGCTGCTGCGCCGTGCCGCGCCCGCCCAGCGACTGCAGCAGCCGCTCAGACGCGGCGGTGATCTCCTCGACGGCCGCCTCAAACGCCGTCTGATTGGCCTTTGAAGGCTGCCGGAGGCCGCTGATCTTGCGCACGAACTGGAGGGCAGCGGCGCGCAGCTCCTCGTCGGTGGCTGGCGCGTCCGGGCGTCGAAGCTGCTTGATGCCGCGGCACATGGGGCAGTCCTTGCTGCTGGTGAGAACGGAAGCATGAGAGCGTGGACGGGCTGTCAGCGCCACGGTCCACCCAACCGAGCGACACCCGCTCGCAGCATATTTGCCCGAGCAGAACGCCTCTCCTGCACTGTACAGGGAGAGTACCGTTCCGGGGGTGGGAGCATGGCGGACGACGATCTCCAGGCGGCGATCACGCGGATGCAGGCGGCGACGGTCGGCTTCCTCAACGGCGACGTCGCCACCTGGAATTCATTGTGCTCGCACGAGCCTGATGCAACGCTCTTCGGCGGGTGGGGCGGCTACGAGCGTGGCTGGGACGAGCTGGAGCCGCGCTACGAGTGGGCCTCCGCCCGATTTGCCGGTGGTCAGATCGAGTTCGAGGAGATCGGGCGGTTCACCAGCGGCGACCTGGCCTACACGGCCCACTTCGAGCGTTCGCGGCCATCGCTGACGGGTCGCACTGGCGCTGCGCCGATGGTGCTCCGCGTGACGCACATCTACCGCCGCGAGGACGGCGCGTGGAAGCTCGTGCATCGCCACGCCGACCCGATAGCCACGATCCAGGCGCCGGAAGCCGTCCTCACTTCAAACCGTTGACATCGCGTGAATCAGCGCAGCGAACGGCAATCTACGGTAACACGCCCAGAACTCAGGCGTTGCCCTGTGGATCACAGGGGAGGCGTCTTACCATCGGCATATTCGCGCCGCGCACGTTCAGCCAGATTATCCAGGCGTCCGGCAGCCACGTCCCGTTCAATGTGCGCATCCCAGGCGTCCTGGTCAAGCGCATGGAACCAGTCCCGGAAGTCGGCCGACTCTTCCGATGAAAGAGCCTCGACCTGTCGCTCAAGGCTCTCAACATCTGTCACAGGTGCACCTCTCCGTCTCGGCCTGGTGGTCTGTCAGTCGCGAACGACCGGGTTGGACCTCTGCCGACGCTTCACCGTCATCCCGAGCGACGTGAGGCTGCTCCCTCCCCCGTCATCCCGAGCGGAGTGAGCGTGCGAACGCAGTCGAGGGATCTTCCTCGTCAGTCGTCCGTCACCCTGGGAAGATCCCGCCACTCCGCTCGTGCCTCGCCGCGGTCGGGGTGACGGACGGGAGGGCGTTCCTCGCGTAGCTTGCCCTGAGCGTGCCGAGTGGGGTCGGGATGATGACCGGCACTGAGCGACCCGGTGATTGACGCCAGACGAGCCACTAGAGTACGTCAGAGTACGTCTCGCATATGAGCGACATGAATTGCAACTACGACTCCGGCTCTCGGCTCTTCAGTTGCTCGGCTGCCAGCATGCCTGTCGGGACCCCGACCTCGTGGCTTCCGACGATCCAGCTTCAGGTAGCTGTGGCGCTGGCGCCTTCTAGAGCATCCGTGAAGGAGTCTCGCGCGTCAGTTGAGAAGGTCGAGCGAGGTTGGATCGTGACGACCGACCCACGGCATGTCTACAGAGGGGTCTACATCGGCGCGGCCGTCGCGTCGCTGGTGCTCGGGATCTCGGCAACGTGCACACCAGTGTCTCGCGGCGTGGACGGCGTTCCATCGTTGCCGACGTTGTTTTGGCTGGTCCCAATCGGGACAGTGCTGCTCGTGCAAGGCCTCTCACAGCCGAGGTTCGGCGCTGTGGCAAGCTGGGTGCTCGGAATAGGAACATATCTAGCTCCTGGTCTCCTCCTAAGCGCCTTGATGTGGTTGGCTGGCTCTGGTCCAGCGGCTGGCCAGACTGCGCTCTCGGCGCTGCAATGGATCGCTATTCAGATCCTGATCTGGCCTTGGTGGCTCTGGCTCCTCATGAGTACCGCGTAGTCGCAAGCGTCGGCACATGGCGGGAACCAGCCTCAACTCCCGGTGCAAGCTCGACGCAGAGCTCCCTCACGCCTGGTGAAAGCGGGCATCCGGATAGGATGGTCGCATCCGGATGGGCCGTCGCCACGCCGAGCAGCGAACGATCCGGCGTTGGTGGCGGGCGCTCGGTTCGCTGCCGCTGCTCAGACCGCTCGCACTTCGGCGAGCCGCTTGACGGCATACTCGTCGTCCCAGCAGACGGCCGCTTCCCACGCAGCCGACGCTTGCGCGGCGATGTCGTGCACGTTGTCGGCGAGACCGGCGGCATTGTGGGGCAGCACCAGGTCGAGGTCGGGGACGTCGACGTGCGCCTCGTCCCAGTCGATCAGCGCGACCCGATCCTCGGTCATGCGGACGTTGCGGCTGTTGGGGTCGCCGTGGACGACGCATGTCTGACGTCCGACGAGCCGCGCCCACGCTGCTCGGCAGCGAGCGACGCCCTCAGGCGGCATCGCGCCGAGGTCGATCTTCGTCCCGGTCTCGGCGTGCAGCAGGTCGGTCGACGACCGCCAGCCTGGGCGCTGCGGCCAGCCCTGCGTCAACCGATGCAGGTGGCGGAGCGTGTCGGCCACACGACACCAGTCGGCCTCCGTCGCGGGCGGTCCGCCCTCCACGTAGGTCATCACCACCATACCGTCGGCAAACAGCCGGCCGGCCCTGGTCGGGATCGGCAGCGGCACGGTCAGACCTGCACGGTCGAGATGTTGGAGGAGATCGGTCTCCCAGGCGAGGTCGGCGTCGCTCCTGGCGCCGAGACGACCGACCGCAAGGCGCCCGTTGACGCGCACGCTCCACACGTCGTTGGCGACCCCACCAGCGAGCTGTTCGATGCGCGCGACGTCGTCACCCCACTGTGCGAGCGCCTCCCATCCCATTGACTGATCTCCTCCCGCCCGTCGGCCCACCCAGCGAACGCCAGGAGGTACGCCACCTCACCGTGAGGGAGAGCCTACTTCACGGTGAACGTCTGGCGGGCTTCGCCGGACTTCTTGCCGCTGGTCTCCTTGGTCAGGATCATCAGCGCCTTGCCCTCGCCGACGGCCCCGGGGCGGTCGGGCACGGTCACGCTGAAGACGCATCGCTTATGCTCGTCGGGGACCACATCGCGGATGGTCCTGGCCGCCTTATCCGAGTAGAACATCTGGAGCGAGCACACCTCGCCGCTCCTGAGCGCCGTCCCCTTGATCTCGACCGTCTCGCCGCGCGGCAGGGCAGGAATCGGATCGAGCGTCCCGCGCCCCACCGTAACGGTGTTGTCGTGGTTCTTCTTCTCCTTCTTGGCCGAGTCGCTCACCTGCTTCGCCTTCTTGTTCTTCTTGCCGGCGGCCGGCGTGGCAGTTGGCGACGGCGTCGGGGAGGGAGTCGGGGTGAGGGTGGCCGTCGGAGCAGCAGCCGCGACGGCCACTGCAGCGGTCGCCGTCGGCAGCGGCGTGGGCGTCAGCGTTGGCGTTGGGGGCGGGGTCGGCG
Source organism: Chloroflexota bacterium (assembly GCA_020850535.1). Taxonomy (NCBI): domain Bacteria; kingdom Bacillati; phylum Chloroflexota; species Chloroflexota bacterium. The sequence continues at coordinate 63,640 of JADZEM010000013.1, read as the reverse complement.
TCTTCTTCGGCGTCTTCCGGTCAACGTGGATCTCGGTGGATACCAGTCCAGCCGCCACGGGCCATACCGGGACGGCAAGCGCGCACACGCCCAGCACCGTCACGCCTACCATCACACCCACCACCACGCCTGGCAACCTCGGCATCCTTGCCTCCTTCGCTACGGCACTCCTCAACAGGCCACATCTGGCCCGCGTGCGGCACCGGCTGAACGCCAGCCGCCGCTATCCGTAACGACACAACTGCGTCACAGGTCGCATTTCCGCGTCTTTCGTCAACTCCCGCCGTGCAGCACGCCGCCGGGGTAGACTCTCCAGGCGTGACGCTCGTATCCGCTGCTGGAGGATGCCGCCGATGTCGTCTCCGAGTGCGCCCGCCCTCAGGCACCGCATGGACCCGCCCATTCGCCAGGAGTGGCTGGCGCAGTGGCAGGAAGAGATCATCGAGCCAGAGCTGCCGATCGTGGACCCGCACCATCACCTGTGGGACGTGCCCGACTGGGACACCCGCTACCTGCTCGACGAACTCCTGGCCGATCTGAACACCGGGCACACCATCACCGCGACGGTGTTCTTGCAGTGCTGGTCGATGCACCGCGCCGGCGGCCCCGAGGCGATGCAGCCGGTGGGCGAGACCGAGTTCGTCAACGGCATCGCGGCGATGAGCGCCAGCGGCAACTACGGTCCCACCCGCGTCTGCGCCGGCATTGTGGGCTTTGCCGACTTGCTGCTCGGCGCGCACGTCCAGGAGGTGCTCGAAGCGCACATCCAGGCCGCCGGCGGCCCGGGCGGACGGTTCAAGGGCATCCGCCACGCCGTGGCCTGGGACGCCGAGGTTGGCGCAAGCGCCCAGGTCCAGCCCGGCCTGCTCGGCGATCCCACCTTCCGCGAGGGTTTCTCCCGGCTCGCACCGCTCGGCCTCTCCTTCGACGCCTGGCTCTACCATCCGCAGCTCGACGAGCTGACCGCCCTGGCCCGCGCCTACCCGGACACGCCCATCGTGCTGAACCACATCGGCGCGCCGCTCGGCGTCGGGCCGTACGCCGGCCGCCGCGACGAGGTGTTCCAGACCTGGGCACAGTCGATCCGCGAGCTGGCGACCTGCCAGAACGTCCACGTCAAGCTCGGCGGCATGGGGATGGGCCGCTACGGCAACGGCTTCCACGAGCTGCCGCGGCCACCATCCTCTGAAGCGCTCGCCGCAGCGTGCCAGCCGTACGTGGACACCTGTGTTGAAGCGTTCGGCTCAGCGCGCTGCATGTTCGAGAGCAACTTCCCGGTCGACAAGGGCGCGTACCCCTACGCGGCGTACTGGAACGCCTGCAAGCGGCTCGCCCAGGGGGCCAGCGCGAGCGTCAAAGCGGACCTGTTCCGCGACACGGCCACGCGCTTCTACCGGCTGTAGCGAGTGAGGCACGCAGCCGGGGCACGCACGTCACGCAGCCGGGGCCGGCACGTCGCACGACGGCGCAGCCCCGGCCGGGCCTGGACGGTCAGACCGTCCAGGCCCGGTCCAGCAGGGCCTGGATCCGCGGCTCGGCCCGACGGAGCGCCTCGGCAAGGTCGACGGGGCTGCAACTGAAGAGGTCGCCGAACTCCCCCCGCCAGATCTGCGCCATCTGCTCGAGGTAGGGAGGATAGCGGATCGGGCGAACCTGCACCGCGGACCGCCCGAACAGCGGATCGAGGAGCGCGGCCCTGAACCCGGCCGGCACGCCGTTCTCCGGCTGCAGGGCTTCGGCGGTCGAGATGAGCGCTGCGCCCCAGCGCTTGGCTCGCACAACGGGCAATTGCTGCGCGGGCGCCACCAGGAACCGCAGCAAGGCCCAGGCGGCGTCCGGCTGCGTCGAACGGCTGGGGATGGCCCAGCCACTACCGGTACCGGCAGCGAACTGCCCGCGCGGCCCGGCCGGCGCCGGCACGATGTCGTAGTCGAAGCGGCGGCGCTCCCGCTCGTAGAAGTAGGTCTGCGCGTAGTGGGCGATGCACATCGCCACCTGCCCCTGACGCCAGCGGTCGCCATTGTCGTCAGGGAGGCGCACCTCGACCCCTGGGATGACACGATCCTGGCAGCGCATCTCGACAATCTGGCGTACAAAGGCGATGTGGTCAGGATCGGCAAGCTGGCCCCGCCGCAGATCGTCACTGAACCACGGCCCGGCCTGCGCCCAGGCCAGCATCTGCCAGTGATCGAGGCCCGGCAGCGGGGCGTCCGCTCCGCTGCTGCCCCAATCCATGCCCCAGCAGGCGATGCGCCGCGGGTTGAACCGCGGGCTGGTCACGGGATTGCCGTTCTCGTCGAGCGTCAGGCGGCGGGCGGCCTCGCGGAACTCTTCGAGGGTCCAGCCCGGCCGTGGGTAGGGCACGCCGGCGCGGTCGAACAGCTCCTTGTTGCAGTAGACGACGTAGAGGTGCCCCTCCTTGGGGACGGCCCAGACGCGGGAGCGCGTCCGGAAGTCCGTCATCTGCTCCACCAGGTAGGGGAAGAAGGCTTCTGGCGCCGGTCCGGTCTGCCGCATGCGGGGCAGCAGGTCGGTCAGCAGGCCGTGCAGCCCGTGCTCCTGCACGATCTCCGCCCCCAGATGCACGAGGTCCGGCGGCGCATCGCTGGTGAGGGCGGCGGCGAGCGCGGCCGGGTAGGTCGCCCACGGCTCGAACGTGGCCTCGATCTCCAGATCGTCGGTCTGGCGGTTGAACTGCTGGATGAAGCTGAGGGCAAAATCCCGCTCCAGGCCAAGATCGGCGGGCAACAGCCAGTGGATGGTCACCACGCTCGGCGTCTGCGCGGGGGAGACCTGCCGGGCTGGCACGAGCGGCGCAGCGACGGCGACTGGCGCGTCGTCAGGTTGGCACAGGCGCAGCAGCCCGGCGGCGACCCCGGCGGAGACGCCTGCCAGGAGCCGCCGCCGGGTGACCCGAATACCCATGAGCGTGCGGGGTGGCCGCGAGCTAGCCGCGCTGCGACGGCGGCACGACGTCAGCCGGGATCGGGCAGAGGTACGGCTTGCCGGCCGTCTTCTCGCGCAGCTCGGCCTTCGCCTTCTCCAGCAGCTCCGGCGTCAGGATGGCATCCAGGGCCGTGGCGGCGATCGACCGCGCGGCGTGGAGCATCGCCTTGTGGGCCGCCGGCGACTTGCCCTGCGCCACCACCTGCCAGCTGTGGCCCGGCGTGCCGATGGCCCAGCACGCGCCGTAGACCTGGGCGGTCGGCGTGATCCAGCTCACGTCGCCCACGTCGGTGGAGCCGGCCCGTTGAAGCGCCGTCCCGTCGAACGGCACCAGCCCGTCATGCAGCGGCAGATCGAGCGGGACATCCGCGCCGTAGGTGTCGATGCTGCTCCGGATGTGCTCCTCGGTGAAGGAGGCCCGGATCTGCTCGGCGTAGGCACGGTCGGCGGCGTCGAACGGCACCGCCCCCATCGCCTTGAGGTTGTCGTAAAGGTCCAGCTCCAGGGTCGCGTTCGGCAGCACGTCCGAGCAGGCCTTGTCAACCTCGATGGTCAGCTCCGTCTCGGTCATCATGGCCGCGCCCTGGGCCACCTTGCAGACGCGCTCGTAGAGGGCGCGGGCCTGCACGACGTTGGGGGCACGCACGAGGTAGAGCACCTCGGCGTTCGCCTGCACCACGTTAGGGGAGATGCCGCCGGTGTTGGTCACGGCGTAGTGGACGCGGCAGTCCGTGGGCATGTGCTCGCGCAGGTAGTTCACGCCGACGTTCATCAACTCGACGGCATCCAGGGCGCTGCGGCCCAGGTGCGGCGAGCCGGCGGCGTGCGAGGCCTGGCCCTTGAACCGGTAGTAGACCTGGATGTTCGCCAGCGTCCGCACGGACATCACGGCGTTGAACGAGCCGGCGTGCCAGCAGAAGGCGGCGTCCAGGTCGTCAAACGCGCCGTCTCGGGCCATAAACGTCTTGCCGGAGCCGCCTTCCTCGCCAGGGCAGCCGTAGTAGCGAATCGTGCCGGGCAGGTTGTTGGCCGCGAGGTACTCCCTGACCAGCACGGCGGCCAGCATCGAGCCGGCCCCCAGCAGGTTGTGGCCGCACCCCTGGCCGGCGGCGCCGGCCACCAGCGGCTGGGGCGCCGGCGCGCCGGCCTGCTGGCTCAGACCGGCCAGCGCGTCGTACTCGCCCAGGAAGCCGATGATCGGAGCGCCACTGCCAGCCTCGGCCATGAAGGCCGTCGGGATGCCCGCCACGTTGGGGGTGATGGCGAAGCCCTCGGCCTCCATCAGCGCCATCTGCGCGGCGACCGACTTCTTCTCTTGAAAGCGTAGCTCGGCGTACTCCCAGATTTCGTCGCTGTGCGCGGTGTACCTGTCCTGCTTGCTGGCCGTGGCCGAAGCAAGCCACGACAGGCGCTCCTGATCGACTGCCATCGATAGCTCCCGAGCGGGGATCGTACTGCTACGCAGAAGGGTACCTGAGGAACGCGGCGGCGTGGCATCCCGGGCGCCCGTTCGCTCCCAACCGAGGCGCACGCGTGCACCGCCCCGGGCCGACCGATTACTCAGCCTCGGTCGGCCCGCCGCCAGAGGCCTTGCGACGGCACCCGCAGCGCCCGGTTGAACTTCGAGGAGGCGTTCTCCCAGGCGACGATCTCCGTCAACTCGACGATGCTGTCCTCGTCGAAGCGGGCACGGACCCGCGCAAACAGCTCGTCCGAGACGTCGCGGTCGGTGTAGGTGATGGCGTCGGCGTATTCGAGGACGAGCCGCTCCGTCTCGTCAAAGAGCGGGTTTGACTCCCAGTCCACAAGCGCCAGCAGCTTCGCGTCAGGGATGCCCAGGGTGCTGCCCACGGCAGCATTGATATCCTGTCAAAAGGCGCAGCCGTTCAGGTAGGCCACCCGCCGATTGATCAGCGCCTGCAGCTTGCCGTCGATCAGGCCAGACTGGTCGAGGCCTGTCCACATCGCCCGTGCCCCACGGAAGATCGAGGGGCGGCGAGCGTAGAGCAGGTGATTGATGAGCGGCGCGCCCCACCGCTCGGCCTGGGCCTTGAGCACGGCGAGGATCGGGCCTTCAGCCAGGGCAGGGTCGATGCCGGGAATGCGCATAGAGCCTCCAGTGGCGCGAGCGGAACCGGCGACCCCAGCCCGAGCGCTGGCCCGCTCCAGGGTCGCCCGGCTGAGACGGGTAGGACGATGGTAGGCGCGGGAACAGCGCGAAGGTCAGACAGGCAGCAACTCTACGTTACTGGGACTGCAACTCACGCAAGCGAAGCGCCGCATCGAGAAACAGCCGCTGGCTCGCTGGAAGCCCCATGTCTTGAACTTCAGCGATGGAGCGAAACACCGTTTCGACTTCGTACCCGTCATCGAGCCTCGCGTCCGCCACAAACTCCCTCGCCCGGGCCATGTACACGACTTGCACGAAGTCAGGATAAGGGTAGGCGTATCCTGACGGCTTCGGAGTGAGGTGAGCGAAGTGCATGAAACCGACAAGCACCGGGTCTGCGATGATCCAACCCGACTCTTCCGCGACTTCGCGATGGGCGGTTTCCAACGGAGATTCGTCCGCCTCGCGTCGACCTCCCGGCAGGATGTGAGTGCTGTCTCGGTCGCGCTGAACCAATACAGCATCGTCCCTGAGTACAAGGCAACGCGACGATGTGACGAAGTCCAACGGTGGCATCAGCGTGGTGAGGTACGCCCTGAGGCATAGTCGGATCCGACCATCAGACCAGTTCGCGTACTCCTCGGTAAGGGGCGTACAGCGGGCGAGGTGGGCTACGAGACGACCATCACTGGGCACGACCAACACCCATGTACACGGAATGCTATCACGCGGTTTGATTCTCGATTGAGGATCCAGACGACGAGGGCCACATCACATCCCTACTTACACACTTGACGGGACACTACTGGGGCGACGGAGAGTGGGATACGGCGAAAATCAGCTTGGCAGTTCCGCCAGGATCTTCTCAGCCACCTCTTCGCCGAGGATCGCGCTGTAGTTCTGCCCACGGTCATGCGGGTAGACGTGCCCCATGTTCGCCAGCCAGACGCCCGGCACGGGCGTGCGGTACGGCGGCAGCCCCTCGCGGTAGCCGACGCCGACAATCGGCTGGGCGTACGGCGCGGCGAAGACGTGCGCGGCCTTGACCCAGGAGCGGTCAAAGGCAGGGTTCACCCGCGACAGGTGCGGCAGGAAGCGCTCCAGCACCTCGGCGTCGGAGAGGCTGAACAGCTCATGGTCGTTCGGGAGGTAGTTCCCGAGGTACACCAGGTGGCGGCCGCCGTACTCCGAGGCCGGCATCCAGTTGGTGTGCTCGACCAGCGCCACGAACGGATAGCCAGGGTCGGCCACGCTGACCCAGTAGGCCGACTGTAGCTGGCGGTCCAGTTCGAGGATCAGTACGTGGGCCGAGATATGCTCGCCGGACTGGCTGAACCGTGCGACGTACTCGGCGGGAAGCCCCTGGGTGACCTGCACGAAGAGACGCGTCGGCAGGGAGCAGAGCACGGCATCGTACTCGGATGGGCCGGCGGCCGTCTCGATCACCAGCTTCTCGCCGCGCCGCTCGATCCGCTCGACGGCGGTGTTTAACTGGAGCGTGCCGCCGCGCCGCTGGATATCGGCGGCCAGCGCCTCGTAGATCTGCTGGAAGCCGCCGCGCGGATAGCCAAGCTGCGGGGTTCGGTCGTGGATTCTGGCCCAGAACCAGGGCATCGCGATCCTCTCGGCGTACTCTCCGAACTTGCCCCGAATCTGCGGCTCCCAGATGACCTCATACGCCTCCTGGCCCATCCACCGCTTGAGCCACTGGACAGCGGTCTGCCCCTCGAAGCGCTCCGGATCGGGGATGAGCTTGAGAGCGGCCACCGCCGCGCCGAGGCGCACGCGGGCCGGCAGCGAGAGCGGGCTGAACTTGAGGACTTCGAGCGGGCCATCGAAGCGGCGAATCGCACCATCACGCAGGACGGCCGTCGGCGGGCGATACCACTGCATCCGGTCGCCCAGGCCCAGCTCGTCGAACAGGCCGATCATGCGGGTATCGGTGCGGAAGATGTGGTGATAGAACTTGTCGAGCCACGTCCCGCCGACCTTGAAGCCGGCGGTCAGGCCGCCGGCCTGCCCCTCGCGCTCGAAGATCGTCACGCGAGCGCCACCCTGCGCCAGCCGTCGTGCCCCGGCCATTCCCAGCGCCCCAGCGCCGATCACCGCCACATCTGCCATCGCGCGTCGCGTCCCTCTCCGTCCTGGTCGGCCAGCCTGCCAGAAATCCAGTCTGCTCTCAGCGGTCAGGATACCGGACCGGGCGGCCCCGGACAGCGGTTCTCAGCCGATTGTTTCACGTGAAGCACGGACACTCCATCATCGCCCGGCGCGGAGCGCAGGAGACGAAGCGTTCAGGCGCAGCCGCGACTCGCCTACAATGCGCCGCGGTCTGCGCGCCCAGCCATCGAACTACTTCGATGTTATGAAAATGTTTACGTTCACCCAGGACATCGCAGGCCAGACCATGGCATCATGTAGGGAGCATGAAGACTGCTTCGACAGTGTGCGCGGGCTGGCAGCCGCTCAGGACAGCCACCCGCCGTATCGATACGGGCGTACGCCTCGTGTCGGCCCCGCAGCCCGAGGATGTGCGGCTGGGTGCTGGCGCTCCAGTCTCGCACGATCAGGAGGACGCACCATGAGGACGAGTTTCGGGCGCTGGGCCCGCGCGCTGCTGCTCACCGGCGGCATCGCCACCGCTCTCGCCCTGCCGAGCATCGCCGGCACGCCGCTGTTTCCGACGGACGGCGGCGCGCGGGTGGTCATGGCTGCCCCGGCCCAGAGCAACGACAACAACGACGACAAGACCAACGACAACAGCGAAGAGCGCAACATCGAGGGTCAGGTTCTTGAACTCCACAAGGACACGAACCCGCCGGAGGCGCTCATCGGCATGGTCGGCGGCAACGTCTGGGCGCGGATCTACAACGATCAGCTCAACCGCAGCGGCATCAGCCTTGGCGACTACGTCCACATGCAGGGCGAGTACGGCGCACACGGCATCTTCGACGCCTACCAGGTCAACGTCATCGACGATGGCGACGACAACGACAACGACTGATCTCGCCTGATGCCCTGACCGTCGCTGCCTCGGCAGGGTCAGGGCGCTCCAGCAGCGCAAGCAGACGAGAGGGCGGCCCCATCTGATGACGGGGCCGCCCTCTTCGCATGTCCACCGCACGCACATGCCTGCCAGCGGTTTTAGGTCGATGGGTTGCGGCAGTGGGCTACGGCAGTTGGAGCGTCCCGTCTTCCAGGATTGGGAAACCGGGGTTCCAGGCGATCTCCCAGATGTGCCCGTCCGGGTCGGCCACGTGCCCGCAGTAACCGCCCCAGTCCATCGCTCGGGCCGGCCGCAACACCGAGCCGCCGGCCCGCTCGACCTCGGCGATCGCCGTGTCCACCTCGTCGCGGGTGCGGACGTTGTGCGAGAGCACGATGCCGCCGAACCCGCTGCCCTCCGGTGATTGTCCGGCCTCCTCGGCCAGCAGGTGGCGCAAGTAGACGGTCAGGATCGTGCCGCCGGTCCGGAAGAACGCCACCTGCCCGGTCTCCGCGCCGAACTCGGCCATCGGCCAACCCAGGCCATCGCGGTAAAAGCTGATCGACCGCTGCAAGTCGCGCGTGCCGAGCGTCACCAGCGAAACGCGTGCTTCCATCGTGCCTCCGTCAGCGAATCTGGACGCCCGACCGCCACGGCCTGCGACGATCGGGCCCCGTTCGGTCATACGTTCGGTCATACAAGGGTACGCGGCGTCACGCGGCCACGCCGCACCCGAGCGAGAGCCGTCACATCTCCAGCGTGGCGTAGAGGTCTACGGGCACGCCATCTGGGTCGAGCAGCTTGGCGTAGCGCTGCCCCCAGAAGGCGTCCCACGGCTCCTTGTCGCCGCAATAGCCCGCGCCGACTATCTCACCATAGACCGCGTCGACCTCCGACGGGCTATCGCACTGAAAGGCCAGGCTGAACAGGTTGCCGTGCTGGCGAACCCACCCGGGCATGAACGTCCGCATCTCGGCCTCTGAGTCCAGCATCAGCCGAAACCCGTTCGGCAGCGCGATGTCGACGTGCCCCTCATGCGGGGTCTCGGGCACGTCGAGGCCGAGTCGTCGGTAGAAGTCGAGCGATCGGGCCATGTCGGCGACGACGATGCCGACGCCGTTGAGCACCTGTGCCATGTGAGGGAGTCCTCCACCTTGCAGTGGCTCGCGACGCCACGCGCCGGAGCCGCTGCCTTTCGTGCGTGATACTCGCGCGCGATACCCCCGGGGATGCCCCTACGCAGTTACGCGCAGGGAGTGTGCCCAGATGCCCTGCCAGCCGACGTAGCGCTGCATGATCCCAGCCAGCGCCACCTCGAATGAGAACGGCGCACGGGGCACGATGCTCGTCTGCGAAGACGCCATCAGGTCCATCACGCTCAGCGCCCCTGAAGCGGCGCCCAGGCATGCAGCACCCGGCCATCCGCGTCCTTGAAGGCGAATGTCCGTCCGAACGGCGCATCCGCCGGCTCGGTGATCGTCTCCACGCCCCGAGCCGTCCAGGTGCGGAACGCCTCGTCCACGTCCGTCACCTCCAGATACAGCTCGACACCCCGGGGAACGGCGTGCGACGGCCGCGACACGATGGCCCACATCGTACCCGCCCGCGTGGTGAACTGGCTGAAGATGTCGCCCTGGTCGTCCTCGGTGCTCAGGCCGAGCTTCTCGGTGAAGAACTGGCGGGCACGAGGCATGTCATCCGTCGGGAGAATGGCGTAGGTCACGCCCTCGATCAGCGAGGCCATGCAGGAACTCCGGCATCGGCGTACTCGATGGGAGCGGGATCGGCAGGAGCGTCCGCCCCATCTGTAGGACCAGCCTACGCCAGCCCTCCTGACACCGTCCTGTCAGGAGCCGGACGCGTCGTGCAATTCCTGCGGATACGCGCTGGATGGGCGGGCCTCGCCTGCCGGTCGGCGTCGATCCGTGGCACGCTCGTGTGCGAACGCCTCGACGGCGGCCTGCTGCTCGACCGTCTCGACGGAGCCCGGCCGAAGCTCGCGGATCGCAGCGATAGCCTCGGCGGCGGTGAGGCCGGTCGATACCAGGTAGCAGGCCAGCAAGGTGCCCGTGCGGCCCAGGCCGGCCGCGCAGTGGACGGCAACGCTGTGGCCGGAGGCCAGCCCTTGCTGGATCGCGTGGACGCCATCCGCGAGTTGCTCGGGTGTGGGCGCGGTCAAATCCGGCACCGGCAGATGAATCTCGCTGAGGCCGAACCGCGCGAGGCGAGCCGGCTCGTGATGCCGCTCGTGCATGTTGACGATCAGGGTGATCCCACGCTGGGCCAGGGAGCCCAGACCATCGATGCCCCAGGGATACGCACATGCCAGGAGCCGCTGCGGGATCAGCCAGTTACCAGTGTCAGGAGCCACAGACGATGCCTACGAAAACCACGCACGCACGCGCGAGATATTTAGAAGAGTTCGCACCGTAGTAGTGTACCACAACGATATCGACAGACGATACGCAAGCTCGCCTTGCCCATATGATGGCTCACGCAGGAAGAGGCGACCGCATTGTCGCAATGCCCTGATCCGCAGGCGCGGCGCCGCTCAGGTGGCTGTCAGCGGGGCGGCTATGCGCTCGGCGGCCGGCGTGGCGTGCCGGGCCAGGATCAGGCGCGCTTCCTGGGCCAGCCGAGCGCGAAGCCAGTCTGGCTCCAGCACCTCAACATCGCTGCCCCACCGCAAAAGCCAGCTCATCAGCTCGCGCTCGTTCCGGAGCGCGTACACGAAGACCGGGCCGGTTGCCTGGGCCTCTTCCCGCAACAGCACGAACGGCTGATGCTCGCGGACCCACCGCAGGATCGATGGGTCGAAGCGCACCCGCGCCTCGGGGAGATCGCCCAGGTCGCGCTCGTTCGGGCCGGCGATCTCGTGGCGGCTGGCCGGGACGTACCGTTCCTCCAACAGCTCCAGCCGGTCGATGCGGTCCAGACGGAAGAGGCGCACACCCTGGCGCAGCCGGCAGTAGGCGATCAGGTGCCACGCCTCACCCAGGAACACCAGGCGGATCGGCTCGACATCGCGCGGCTCGGGTGCGGCCCGATGCAGCGCGTGGTACACCAGGTGGGCGACGCGACGCTCGTCAATCGCTCGCCGCGCCAGCACCAGCCGGCGGTCGTCGGGCCGCCCAGTGAACCGGGCAAAGGCCAGTCCCTGGCGGCGCTGCTCCATCGCCTCGCGGCGCTCCGGCGGCAGCACGCCGGCCAGCTTCTTGAGCGCTTCCTCGGCCGCCTGCCGCAGCCCCGGATCGACGCGGTCACGCACCAGCTCGCCGCCGAGCATCAGCAGGGCAGCCTCATCCGCCGTGAAGCTGACCGGCGGCAGGAAGTAGCCGTCCATCAGGCGGTACCCCTTGCCCGGCGTCGCGACGACGGGCACGCCCGTCTCGCTCAGCGCCTCGACGTCACGGTAGATCGTGCGAACGCTGACTTCAAACGTCTGGGCCAGATCCTCGGCGCGCAGCTCGCCGCGCGCCTGAAGCTCCAGCAGGATGCCCATCAGCCGGTCGGTGCGGTTCAGCGGCCAGCCACCAGATCGGTGAGCGCGTCGGCGACCTCTCGCCGGTAGCGCCGCGGCCGGTGCTCCTGGCTCACGCGGGGACCAGCTGTGCGAGCTTGAACGACGGATCGGCCAGTTGCTCCAGGTGATCCTCGATCGGCACCCGCTTCCCGATCAGCTCCGTCAGCGCGCGGCGGTCGGTTGCCCGGTTCAGCATGATCGCCCCGCGCACGTAGCCGCCCCGCAGCACCAGATACGTACACTGGCGACGCTCCAGCGAGCCGCGCTGCATCAGGATCTCTGCGCCATCAAGATTGCCGACGACGTTGATCGAGTGCTCGAACAGGTCGGTCCAGAAGTAGGGGACGTGCTCGAAGCGGACGCGCTTGCCGGACATGTTCGCCCCGGCCACCCGCCCCTGCGCGACGGCATTGTCCCAGTGCTCGACGTGCCGCCGCTTCGGGCGACCGTCCAGCCCGGCGTAGGCATCCGGGAAGCTGGCCACATCGCCCGCCGCGAAGATCCCCGGCGCGGACGTCTGCAATCGACGGTCCACCACGATACCGCCCTCGACCTCCAGCCCGGCCGCCGCCGCAAGCTCGACGTTCAACTGGATGCCGACGCCCTCCACCACAAAGGACGCCTCGACATCGCCAGCGTTGGTGACGATGTACTCCAGGCGCTCTTTCCCTTCGAAGCCCGTCACCCGGACGTTGTGGCGGAAGGCGACGCCCCTGGCCTCGAAGTCGGCCTGCATGGCCGCCGCAAGCTCGGCCGGCATCAAGTTGGGCCACAACTGGTCATCCTGACTCAGGACCGTCACGTCCAGGCCCCGCTCGCAGAGCGAGGCGGCCACCTCCAGCCCGATGAAGCTTGCGCCGATCACCACCACCCGCGTCGAGGAGCCGGCGGCCTCCTTCAGCCGCTCGGCCTCAGCCAGCGTCCGGAGCTGATAGATGCCCGGCAGCGACTCGCCCGGCACGCCGATGCTGCGCGGTCGGCCGCCGGTCGCCAACAGCAGGCGCTGATACTTGATCGTCTCGCCATCGGCCAGGGTGACCTCTTGTTCGGCGGGCTTCAAGGCCAGGGCCGGCCGCCCGAGTACCAGCCCGATCCGGCGCGACTGGTAGAAATCCAGCGGGCGCAGCAGCACTTGCTGCCGCGAGCGCTCGTCGCGCAGCAACTCCTTGGACAGCGGCGGCCGGTCATGGGGAGGGTCGATCTCACCCGAGACAATCGCGACCGAGCCTCGCGCACCGAGCGCGCGAAGCGTTTCGGCGGCCGTGACCCCGGCCAGCCCGCCACCGATGATGAGGTAATCAATCGTGACCACGTCGTACCATCCGGAGCTGGCCCCACGGCTGGTGTCGGACCGCGCAGGGGAATCCATGCTACCACAGCGGCGGTTCCCTGCCGGCGTCCGTGCTGGCCCGTGGCGAGCAGCGTTGCTGTTCAGTGCGTTCGCCCAGTCAAGTCTCTCAATATATCCGGTCGGAGAGTTTGGCCGTCGAATCCTTCCTGCCCTGCACAGCACGTGCTAGGATGCGCCGTGCAGGGCCGTTCGCGCCGCACGCACAGGGGTGAGCCAGAAGCCGTGACAGCCACGCAACGTCGCTGGGTCTCGCTGGTGGCCATCCTGCTGGTCTGGGTGCTGCCGATGGCTCAGACCACCCGCCCAGCATCAGCCGCCGACCTGCTCCTCGTCGTCAACCAGGTGCTGACGGATGAGTTCCCACAGGTGGCGGTCTACTTTACCTTCACCGACGCCGCCGGCCTCCCGATCACCGATGTCAGCAAGGACCGCGTCCAGGTCGTCCACAATGGGAAGCCCATCCCCGAATTGACGCTGCAACTGGCCGAGGCGGACCAAGATGGGCTGGCGGTCGTCGTGGCCATCGACACCAGCGGCAGCATGCAGGGTCAGCCGCTCGACGATGCCCGCGCAGCCGTCCGCCAGTTCCTCGAGAAGATGGGGCCGCGTGACCGGGGGGCCATCGTCACGTTTGGGCAGACGGCCTCGGTGGTGCAGGGGCTGACCGGCGACCGTGAGGCGCTCAGCCGCGCTCTCGACGGCCTCCAGGCGAAGGGCGACACAACGCTCTACGACGGCGTCTTTGAGGCCGTGTCGCTGGTGGCGAAAGAGCCGCTGGGGCGGCGCGCCGTGGTGGTCATCAGCGACGGCGAGGACACGCACAGCACGCTGAAGCTCGACGACGTGATCGCACGCGCCCGCGAGACCAGCACACCGGTGTCGGCCATCGCCATCGGGCAGTTTCAGATCGAGCCGCTCCGTCGGCTGACGCTCACCACTGGCGGCACGCTGGGCGAAGCGCCGTCCGCCGAGCGGCTGGCCGAGCGCACGGCTCAGATGGCGGATCTGCTCCGGAAGCAGTACGTCCTGCGCTACCGCGCCCCGGACACGCGGCCGCCAGAGAACGAAGTGGAGATCGCCGTCAGCCAGAACGGCCAGCAGGCGCGGGCCTCGCATCGGTTCGCCGCGCCGCCGATGCCGCTGGCGGTGTCCGTGCCCACGTTGCCGGCGGGCGCGACGGTCAGCGGGCAGGTGCAGCTGCAACCCACGCTGGAGAACGCCGAGCGCGTAGACGCCGTCGAGTATCTCCTGGACGACGCGCCGCTCGGCACGGTCACCGAGCCGCCCTACCGTTTCACGTGGAACACTGCCGAGACGCCCCCCGGCCAGCACACGCTCACGATCCGGGCCCGGCTCGGCGACCGCGTGGCCGAGCAGCAGGTGCCGCTCGTCGTCGCCGCCACAACCGTCGTCCCCGCGCCCAGCCCGTCCCCGAGCGCCAGCCTGTCGCCCGTCGCCGGGGCTGGAGTCGCAGGCACGCCGACGGCGGGCGGCACGGCCAATCCCACCCTGACCAGTACACCGACGTCCACCCCCGAGCCGACCGGCATCGCAAAACTGTTTGAGGAGGACTCCTCGCTGGCGTGGCTCGGCATCGGGCTGGGCCTGATCGTGATGCTGGCGGCAGGCGGCGGGATCATCTTCGCACTCAGCCGACGCTCGACGCCGCCACCCGCCCAATTTGGACCACATGGTCCACCAGGGCAGCCTGGTTTCCCCCCGCCGGACCGCCGACGGTCCCTGCCAGGCGGGACGCAGGCCCCGACCGGCACATTCGAGCCGGTGACGCGCGAGGCACGGGCCGTCGAAGGCGCCACACTGCACGATACGCGCGAGGCGCAGACAGCCATGTACAGCGCGGTGACGGGGCCGCCAGCCTCCGCTCGGCTCACCGTCCGGGCGCCAGGGTCACCCGAGCACGCGTGGCCGCTCACCCAGGATCAGATCATCGGGCGATCCGAAGGCCCCGGCGTGATCGTCGTGGCGGACCCACGCGTCTCCCGGCGGCATGCTCGCATCTCCTGGGAGGACGGACACTTCGTCTACCGCGACCTCGGCCCAATGAACCCGACCCGCCACCACGGCCGGACGCTCCCGAACCCGTACGTCCTCCAGCCGGGCGACCGGCTCGAGGTCGGCAAGTCCGAGCTGGTGTACGAGCCGTAGCCGCGCTCAGCGAGCTGGACGCCAATCGCCGCCCGGGAACCCGCTCGTCGCCCGTCTCCGCGGGCGCCCCATCGCATCGCGTATCCTGCGTGTCGTGCAAGAGGGAGCAGGGCCACGCCCGTTTTGACGTTGCCACCCGCAGGCTGATCGAGGAAGACCCGGTTAGCTGGCTGCGGCTGGCCGGCTTGCCCGTGAATGGCCCGGTCCACCCCGTCGAGTCCGAGATCTCGACGGTCCTGGCCGAAGTTGACAAGCTCCTGCGGATCGATGCTCCGACTCCCTGGCTCGCGCATCTCGAAGTGCAGGCCAGCCGGGATCCGCGTCTGCCCTCACGCCTGTTGCAGTATCACGCGCTGCTGCGGCACCGCCACGCCTCCCCCGTCGAATCGACCGTGGTACTGCTGCGCCCAGAGGCTGACGGACCGGAGCTGTCTGGTCGACTCGACCTTCAAGGCGCAACGGATGACCTGACCATCTCCTTCTGGTTCCGGGTGGTCCGTATCTGGGAGCGTCCCGTGGAGGAGTTCCTCGGCGGCGGGCTGGGCATCCTGCCGCTCGCGCCGTTGGCCGCCCTGCCGCCCGGACGCCTCCCCGAAGTGCTCCGCCGCATCGAGGAGCGCATGGGAGATGACCTCCCTCGGAGCACAGCCGACGAGATCTGGTCGAGCGTCTCCCTGCTCATGGGGCTGCGGTATGATGAAGAGGCGATCCGCGACCTGCTCCGGAGGTTCCCGTACATGCGAGAGTCCATCACGTACCAGATCATCCTCGAAGAGGGGCGAGAAGAAGGGCGGGAAGCAGGTGAGCGGCAGCGGGCGCAGCGCGACATCCTCCGGCTCGGAGCGCAGCGCTTCGGCGCACCGGATGCCGCCACGGTCGCGACCATCCACCAGACGACCGACCTGCCAGCCCTGGATCGCATGATGGATGGCATCCTGCGGGCCGACGACTGGGCCGATCTCCTCGCGCTGGCACGAGAGGCGTAGCACCGGCTGCACGGTCGTCCAGCCGGCTATCATGCTGACGCAATGAGTCGACCACGGATCCTCTGCCTCGGGACCGGCGGCGCTGCCAATGTGCGCCGCAACCAGGCGTGCCTGCTCGTGCAGCGGGCTGCGCCCACTGCCGCGCCGATCCTGCTGGATACCGGGCATGGCCTCAACGTCGTGCGGTCATTGCTGGCGGCTGGCATCGATCCTCTCAGCATTGAGGATGTCTTCATCAGCCACCGCCACCCGGACCACGCGGGCGGCATCGATCCGCTCCTGCTGTGGCGGCGCATCCAGGTGCTCAAGCGTGGCGCGCCCATCGCCGACGCCGGCCTGCGGGTCTATTCCGAACCGCGCACGCTGCGCGCCCTCCGCGAAGCGTTCGCGGTGCAGGCGTCTGGCACGCCAGCGGCGCTCGGAGAGGCGCTCCAGTGGCTCCCGCTGCTCGACGGGCAACCAACGGCCCTGCCAGATGGCCGACTGGTCCCGTTCCTGGTCGACCATCTGCCGGTGGACGGCGGCGCGATGGGCTGCGTGGTGGAGGTCGACGGCGTCCGAATCGCCTACAGCGGCGACACGCGCCCATCTGACCGGCTCGCGGAGGTTGCCCAGGGCGCGGACGTGCTCCTGCACGAGTGCGGCGGCCTCGACCAGGATGCCAAGCAGGTGCACCGCCCTTGCCACTCGACGGCCGGCGATGCTGGCCGCGTCGCCCGGGCCGCCGGCGTCAAGCGCCTGATCCTGACCCACATCGCAGACGACGACGCCGTACCCGCGATGCTGGCTGAGGCACAGGCAGCATTCGGCGGGCCGGTCACGATGGCCGAGGACGGCCTGGCCTTCGCGCTCTAGCGGCTCGTCTGGTGTCAATCACAGGGTCGCTCAGTGCCGGTCGTCATCCCGACCGCGGCGAGGCACGAGCGAAGTGGGATCTTCCCCAGACACGGGAGCGAGGAAGATCCCTCGACTGCGTTCGCACGCTCACTCCGCTCGGGATAACGGGAGAGGTCGTCAGGGCAATCGCATGTTGATGTCGTCGTGCCGCCTCGTCGGGGCTTGAAAGCCCCGCCTACCATCCTGCAGTCGCTGCGCGACGCTCCAGTCGCACCAGTGCCTGCCGTTCCCGACGACCGTCGCGCAGCGACTGAATGAGTGTAGGCGGGGACTTCAGTCCCCGACGAGGTCGCAGGACGTGCTCGTCATGCCATCGCCCTGATGCTGCTGCCAGGGCAATCGCATGTTGATGTCGTCGTGCCGCCGCGTCGGGGCTTGAAAGCCCCGCCTACCATCCTGCAGTCGCTGCGCGACGCTCCAGTCGCACCAGTGCCGGCCGTTCCCGACGGCCGTCGCGCAGCGACTGAATGCGTGTAGGCGGGGACTTCAGTCCCCGACCGCCTGTTCCACGATGCTTCGGGTACACCAATGAACATGCAATCGCCCTGGGGGGAGGGTGGCAGGCTTGCCCTGCGCGTGCCGAACGGGTCGCTTCGCTCGGGATGACGGTGAAGCGTCGGCAGAGGTCCAACCCGGTCGTTCACGACTGACAGACCACTGGCGAGCGCCACAGACGCAACTGGTCAGACTGGGCTGCGCCCAACGACCCTCATGGACATCCGTTAGCGGATTCTGCCGATAGCTGCCCGCTTCCGCCGACCGGTACGATTCTCCTTCGGCTGGCAGAGCGGGCCAGATATCGTCGTCCGACGCACGCCGCAGGTACGTGGTCGTCGATGTGTGCCGCCCACGCCGCACATGGCGTCCGACCTACCTCTCGGCTGGAGCAACCACGATGGATCTCCAATCCCTCTCGACAGAGCAGCTTGTCGCCCTGCAACACCGCCTCCGCGGCCGGTACGAGGAGTTCAAGGCGCGCGGCATCAATCTGAACATGGCGCGCGGCAAGCCGGGCGAGGATCAGTTGACCCTGGCACAGGAGCTGCTCGGTCTGCCGGGCGTTGACGACGCGACCTCTGAGTCGGGCGACGACGTCCGCAACTACTTCGGCGAGGCCCAGGGGCTGCGCGAGACGCGGCGCATCTTCGCTGGCCTGATGGGCGCGCCCATCGAGCAGATCGTGCTGGGCGACAACTCCAGCCTCGCGCTCATGCACGATGTCATGGCCTACGCCATGCTGTTCGGCCTGCCCAGCAGTCAGCGCCCCTGGAGCAAGGAAGACGCCGTCACCTTCCTGTGCCCTGCTCCCGGCTACGACCGCCACTTCGGCCTGTGCGAGGGTTTTGGGATCAAGATGATCCCGATCCCCATGACCGGCGCCGGGCCAGACATGGACATGGTCGAACGGCTGGCCGGCAACGACCCGACCGTTCGCGGCATCTGGTGCGTGCCGCGCTTCAGCAACCCGACGGGCGATGTCTACTCCGAGGAGACGGTGAAGCGGCTTGCGGGCATGCAGACCGCCGCGCCAGACTTCACCCTCTTCTGGGACAACGCCTACGGCGTCCACACGCTCACGGAGACCCCGCCCGAGCTGGCGAACATCGTTGCGGCGACGGCCGAGGCTGGCAACCCAGACCGGGTGTTCGTCTTCGGGTCCACCTCGAAGATCACGCTGGCGGGCGCTGGCATCGCGATGGTCGCGACCTCCCCCACCAACGTGACCTGGCTGCTCAAGCACATGGGACGACGGAGCATCGGCCCAGACAAGATCAATCAGTTGCGGCATGCCCGCTTCCTGAAGGACGAGGCCGGCCTGAAAGCCCACATGGCCAAGCACCGGGCGATCCTCGCGCCGAAGTTCGCGAGGGTCCACGAGATGTTCGCCGAGCTGCTCTCGGGCACCGGCGCGGCGACCTGGACGAAGCCCGAGGGAGGCTACTTCATCAGCCTGGACGTGATGGAAGGCTGTGCGAAGCGAGTCGTGGCGCTGGCGAAGGAGGCGGGCATCACCGTGGTGCCGGCCGGCCAGACGTTCCCGTACAGCCAGGACCCGCGCGACACGAACATCCGTATCGCGCCGTCCTACCCCTCCGAGACCGAAGTCGAGCAGGCGGCCGAGGGCATCGCGATCTGCTCATTGCTGGCCGCGTCGGAAAAGATCCTCGCGACGCGGAGCTGACACGGATCGTGGATCAGGGATCGTAGATCGTGGGGAGGATGCGTGTCTTTCCCACGATCTACGATCCCTGATCCACGACCTGCATCTCGCTCGTTTCACGTGAAACGGTCCTGAGGCGGACGGAAAGCCGTTGACGCTCTCTTCCGGGCCTCAGTACAATTCGCGCACCAGAGATCGCTTGGACATAATCGAGCATCAACAGACAGGAGCCCGGGTGTGGCGAAACGAACGTATCAGCCGAAGCGCGTGCCACGAAAGCGCGAGCACGGCTTCCTCAAGCGGATGAGCAGCCCGGGTGGGCGTCACGTACTGCGCCGCCGGCGGCTCCGGGGACGCAAGCGACTGACGGTCGTGTAGGCCGGACGGCGAGGGTCGCGCCGTCATGCGACGCGCGCACCGACTCCGCCGCCCCGCCGATTTCCAGCGGGTGCGCGCTGCGCGCCGCTCATGGGGGCATCCGCTCCTCGTCCTGTACGTCGCGCCGAATGACGGCGCGACCACCAGGCTGGGCATCTCGGTAGGAAAGCGGGTGGGCAAAGCGGTGGTACGCAATGGGGTGAAGCGGCGTGTCCGCGAAGCCGTACGCCACCGTCTCCCCGACCTCCTGCCGGGCCATGACCTCGTGTTCATCGCGCGGGCGCCGGCCGCTGAGGCATCTTGGACCGACCTGCGCGACGCCGCCGAGACGCTGTTGCGGCGTGCTCGCGTTCTCACGCGGGCCACGACGCCGCCTGCTTCCGGTGGCGGCACACCAGCAGCCCACGGCACGTCCGCCGCGGAAGGCTCAGCACATGTCTGAGAGGCCGTGTCGGACAACCTCGGCGAGCATGGCCGCCGCGTGCCAGCCTGACGGCCAGTTGCCTGACGGCCAGTTGCCCCATGGGCGGACCCTTCACCGCCAGCGACCCTGCCGGGAGGCCTGCTGATGCGTCTCCTGGCCCTCGGCATCATCACCGTCTACCAGTGCACGCTCTCGCGGCTCCTGCCGCCGGCCTGCCGCTTCTGGCCGACCTGCTCGCGCTACTCCTACGAGGCCATCGAGCGGTACGGCGTCATCCAGGGTGGCTGGCTGACGCTCTGCCGACTCTCGCGCTGCCACCCGTTCCATCCGGGCGGCTACGACCCCGTTCGATGACGATCCCATCCCCGACTCGACACCAGCCCGGAGAACGACCGCTGTCCCGCATGCTGCCCAGGGAGGGCTGCTCGTGAGCAACCCGTTCGACATCTTCTTGCCCGTCTTCGTCCCCTTCGTGATGATCCTCGAAGACGGGCTCAAGCTGCTGGCACAGGCCACGGGCAGCGGCGGCCTCGCCATCATCCTCTTCACGGTCTTCCTCAAGCTCCTGCTCACCCCGCTGAGCCTGATGCAGACCAAGAGCATGAAGGCGATGCAAGCCATCCAGCCCGAGATCGCCGCCCTCAAGAAAAAGTATCCCAAGGACCGAGAGCGGCTCGCGCAGGAGCAGATGCGCCTGTACAAGGAGCACGGCGTCAACCCGGCCGCCGGCTGCCTCCCGATGATCCCGATGATGATCGTGCTCATCGGCCTGTACCAGGCCCTGATCCACCTCTCATGCGACCCTGAGAACCTCGCCAACATCTCGGCCACCTACTGCGATCCACTTCGCAGTGACAAGGCCTTCCACGACGCCTGGCTCTGGATTTCGAACCTCGGAGCGCCAGACTCCTACCACATCGGCGGCATCCCGATCCCGGGCGTCCTGCCGATCCTGATGCTCATCACCCAGTTCGGGTACGGCAAGCTGACGCCCACCAGCGGCCCGTCGGACGATCCGCAGCAGCAGATGATGCAGCGGATGACCACCTACTTCATGCCGCTGATGCTGTTCTTCTTCAGCTTCAACTTCCCGGCTGGACTGGTCCTCTACTGGACCATCAGCAACCTCTTCGAGATCTTCCGCATGGGTATCACCGTGAGTTGGGATCCACTCAGGCCGGAAAATCTCTTTGGCGGCCTCTGGGGCGCGCCTGCCGCCGCCAGCCTGCCCGCCTCACCCCCAACCAAGCGATTGGCCGCCCGGCGCGATGAGGACGTCGAGGAGGACTCCGTTGACGCCGATGAGCCACTGAATCCGCCGCCAGGGCGTCCGCCCGGTGGTAGCCGCAAGAAGAAGGGGAAGCGTAGTGGAAAGCGTTGAGGCGACCGGCCGTACCGTCGATGAGGCGATCGAGAACGCCCTCGATGAGCTCGGGCTGGAGCGGGACGACGTCACCATTGAAGTGCTCGTGCAGGCTGGCCAGGGTCGGCCGGCCCGCGTCCGCGTCACCCCGCACGAAGGGATCGAGTTCGAGGACGACGAGTACGAAGACGACGACGAGGATGACGACGACGACGAGGATGACGAGGAGTACGACGACGAAGGCGATGAGGACTTCGAAGAGGATGAAGAGGACGACGACCTAGACGACGAGGAGGAAGACGCTCCCGCCGTCGCCGTGCCTGCCCGCGTGCCGCCGCCGCGCCGAGGCGCACCCGCCGGCCGGGCCGGTGGTCACCAGGAGAGTAACCGGCCGGCCCCGGCCCAGATCTCCGCGGAGGCCCGCCCGGTCGCCGACATCGCGCTCAACGTCGTGCAGGATCTGCTCGACCGCATGGATCTGCCCAGCGAGGTCCGCGTGGACAGCGCCGAGATCGACGATAGCCTCCCGACCATCGAGCTGAGCATCCACGGCGAGTTCGGCGGCATCCTCATCGGCCGGCGCGGCGAGACGCTCCAGGCCCTGCAGTTCATTGTCGGCCTGCTCGCCAGCCGCAAGGCCGAGCGCCGCGTCCGCGTGGTGCTCGACGCCGAGGGCTACCGCGAGCGTCGCGCGCGCCTGCTGCGAGACATCGCGCTGCGCTCGGCTGAGCGGGCGCAGCGGTACCGGCAGCCGGTCTTCCTCGATCCGATGACCCCGGCCGAGCGCCGCATCGTCCACATGACGCTCGCGGATCACCCCGGCGTCTCGACCCACAGCGTCGGCGAGGGTGACAGCCGCCGCGTCGTCGTCTCGCCGCGCCAGGCACAACGGTTTGGTGGGTATGGCTCCCGCTGACGCCGAACTGCCAACCGCTCCCGCCGAGACCGCGTCTGCCGATCTGCCCGAGGTCTTCACCGATCTCGGGCAGGTCGAGTACCTGACGGTCGGTCATATCTGCGTCGATGTCTTCGAGAAGCGGTACATCCTCGGCGGCTCGGCCTCCTACGCGGCGCTGACGGCCCACAAGGCCGGCATGCAGGTCGGCGTGCTGACCAGCGCCGACTTCGAGCCGCTGATCATCGACACGCTGATCGGCCGGGACAACCTGCGCGAGCCGCAGACCGGCATCCGCGTGATCCGCGTCCCGACGCAGTCCACCACCTGCTACGTGAACCAGTACGACGAGCATGGGCGCACCCAGTTCCTGCTCGGACGGGCGGCCGACCTGCTGCCCGTCCACGTGCCGCCGGAGTGGTCACGGGCGCCCATCGTCCACCTTGCGCCGCTGGCCCAGGAGATCGACGATGGCCTGATCGACGCCTTCCCCGGCTCGATGATGCTGGTGACGCCCCAGGGCTGGATGCGCGGCTGGGATGCATCGCACAAGGTCTTCCCCGTCGAGTGGGCGCAGGCCGACGCGGCCCTCGCCCGCGCCGACGTGACCGTCTTCAGCACCGAGGACGTGCCGTTGCCATCCCTTCGCGAGCAGTACATCGCGCAGTCGAAGCTGGTGGTGGTCACCGAGAACCGACGGGGCTGCGTGGTCTTCGAGCGCGGCAAGCCGGCCTGGCGCTCGCACGCCTTCAAGCCGGCCCGCGAGATCGACCCGACGGGCGCCGGCGACGTCTTCGCCTCGTCGTTCGCCGTCCACTACCACCGCACCGGCAACCCGCGCGCCGCCGCCGACTACGCCAACGCTGCCGCGTCCTTCGTCCTGGAGAAGCGGGCCTGGAGTGGTATTCCGACCGCCGAGCAGGTGGCCGACCGGTTGAAGCGCGGCAAGCGGCGTGGAGCCTAGGCCATGCCGGCACGGATCATCACCGTCGCCAACCAGAAGGGCGGCGTCGGCAAGACGACGACGGCGGTCAGCCTGGGGGCCGAGCTTGCCAGCAACCAGAAGGTGCTGCTGATCGACCTCGACCCCCAGGCGAACGCCACCAGCTCGCTCGGCTTGACCGACCCCGAGCGCGAGCGCTCGACCTACGACGTCCTCCTGGGCGACGCCTCGTTGGCCGACATCATCCTGCACACGGACATCCCGGGGCTGGATCTCGCGCCGGCCGACCGGGTGCTGGCGGGCGCCCAGATCGAGCTGGTGGATCTGCCAGACCGCGAGCGCCGCCTGGACGCTGCGATTCGAGCGCTGCTCTCGGCGTCATCCGGCGACCAGGACGACGACGGCTACGATCTCGTGCTGATCGACACGCCGCCGTCGCTCGGCCTGCTGACGCTCAACGCCCTGGCCGCCTCCGATCACGTCCTGATCCCCGTGCAGAGCGAGTACCTGGCCCTTGAAGGGCTGAGTCAACTGGTCGAGACGCTGGAGATGGTGCGCGGCTCGCTGAACGGCCGGCTGGCGCTGATCGGCATCCTGCTGACGATGCTGGACGCCCGCACGAACCTGAGCCTGCAGGTTGCCAACGAGGTCCGCAAGCACTTCCCGGCCGCCACCTTCCAGACGGCGATCCCGCGCTCGGTCCGGCTCAGCGAGGCCCCCAGCTACGGCCGGCCGATCAAGCTGCACGATCCGTCCTCGCGTGGGGCGCAAGCCTACACCGAGCTGGCCGGTGAGCTCTTGGACCGGCTCGGGCTGCGCCGGGCGGCTGTCTCCGAGGCGAAGGGCGCATGAGCGCGCCGAGCGGCGGCCGGCGGACCGGACTCGGGCGGGGCCTGGGCGCGCTGATCCCCCAGGCGACGGACGGCCCCAGCCCGCACGAGGTCGATGTCGACCGGATCATGCCGAACCCCTGGCAGCCACGCCTGGAGATGGACGAGGCCGCCCTGGCCGAGCTGGTGCAGTCGATCCGCGAGCACGGCATCCTGCAACCGCTGATCGTGAGCCGCGCCGACAACGACAGCTACGCCCTGGTGGCCGGCGAACGCCGCTGGCGCGCGGCGAAGGCAGCCGGCCTGCTGACCGTCCCGATTGTCGTCAAGGAAACGACGCCCCGTCAGCGCCTGGAGCTGGCGCTGGTCGAGAACATCCAGCGGCAGGACTTGAGCCCGCTGGAGACGGCGCTGGCCTACCGGCAGCTCATCGACGAGCATCAGTTGACCCAGGAGGCCGTCGCGACACGAGTCGGCAAGAGCCGGGCGTCCGTGGCGAACGCCCTCCGCCTGCTCCAGTTGCCGCCGGCCGCCCGCGACGCCCTGGCACGCGGGCAGATCACCGAGGGGCACGCCCGGGCGCTGCTCTCCTGCTCCACGCCGGAGCTTGGCGCGATGCTCCTGGAGGCGATCCTCGAACGGGGGCTGTCGGTCCGGCAGGCCGAGGAGCTTGCCCGGCGGTTGAACGCGGCCGGCCCAGACGCCTCGCTGAAGCGCCCCGAGCCGCGCCAGCTTCCGCCGGACGCCGCCGCCATCGAGGACCGCTTCCGGCAGGCGCTCGGCACGAAGGTGCAGCTCTACAAGAGCCGGCGCGGCGGCCGGCTGGTCATCCACTTCTACTCGGACGAGGAGCTGGGCGGCCTGTACGAGGCGATCTGCGGTCCGGAAGACGAGCTGCGCTGACCCTCTGGAAGCGCGCAGGGCGATTGCACGTTCGGCAGGCCGTGCAGCGTCGTCGGGGCTTGAAAGCCCCGCCTCCCATCCTGCAGTCGCTGCGCGACGCTCCAGTCTCACCGGACGACGGCTGTTCTCGTCCTTCGTCGCGAAGCGACGGCGTGACTGTAGGCGGGGACTTCAGTCCCCGACCGCCCGTTCCATGATGCTTCGGGGACACCAACGAACATGCAATCGCCCTGGGTCACGAGCCGGAGCGATCGCATGTTGATGTTGTCGTGCCGCCTCGTCGGGGCTTGAAAGCCCCGCCTACCATCCTGCAGTCGCTGCGCGACGCTCCAGTCTCACCGGACGACGGCTGTTCTCGTCCTTCGTCGCGCAGCGACTGCATGCCTGTAGACGGGGGTTTCAACCCCCGACTGCCCGTCTTACCGCGTTCTGGGAACGCCAATGAACATACGATTGCCCTATCCCGACAGCACGCGCGCAGCACAAGAGTTCGCTGCGCGCCCTGAGGCGCCGGGCTACGCGAAGTCGAGGGCGTTCCAGCGGGTCGGGCGGATGGTGAACCCGACGAGATGCTCAGTGGCTCGCTCTAACACGCCTCGGACGAAGCCCTGCGCCTGCCGCTCAGGGAGGTAGCGTCCGACGACGCTGACCATCTGCTCAGCCGTCGGCGGGTGGCGCGCCGACGCGATCACGTATCGTCGTGGAGCCTTCAGGTGGTGGTCAGCACCCCGCCGGATCGCATCGCCGACGGACGAGCAACTCCTGACCGATGTGCGCGTGACACTCGCTCGCCATTATCGGCGTCAGGCCACGAGCGACCCAGAAGCCCGCGGTCATGGGGGCGCTGCCATCCGGCAACTCGCGGTCCGCGTGAGCGAGAAGGACCTTTCACCGCGGCTCACCGGACACCTCACCACGTTTGCGCTCCAGTTGGCAGCTCGACGTGCGTGTGATTTCGCAGCGTTCTTCAACGGTCGTGCTCCTGACCTGTCCAGGCTGAAGGAGCAGCAAGCCGCACTTTTCGGACGTAGCCACACGCTCCTGGTTCGCCAGGACTGGATCAGACTGGCTGAGCAGCTCACCGAGCTGGCCCACGTCGAAGACGAGTTTCAGGAGGCCATCGCCAGTCAGGTGGAGCAGGTGTAGTCAGGCGAGGACAAACCAGAACCGACCGCACCAGGACCGACCACACAGCCGTCAACTGGTGTGGGCAAGGAGGGCCATCAGCGCGTCCACGCGGCCGGCCTGCTCCAGGCCGGCCACCGCCGCCACGATGCCGTCTGCCGTGCGCGGATCGATCATCGGAGCCGTCAACTGGCGGAACTTCCGCTCCAGGTCGGCGTCCGTGACCGGGTTCTCGGGGTAGCCCTTCGGCCAGTCCACGCGCCGCGAGGCGACGGCACCGTCTCGGGTGGTCAACTCGACAATCGACGGGTAGCGCTCCGGGTAGAACGGCTCAAGCTCGTCGTCGCCGACCACCCGCGTCCGCTCCCCGAGCGCCAGGATGCGGGCGTCCCGCGGCTCAAACAGGATGTCGTCCAGCACGATCTGGCCGTTGTAGAGGCCCGTCGGCAGGATGTACTGGGCACGGTGCGACTTCAGCTCGTTCTGGTCGATCATCGCGCGGCCGGAGTGGCTGAAGCGCAGCGTGATGTCGGTCACATCGGCCGGCGCGATGCCGTCCTCCTCGACCAGCCCCCTGATGGCGTCGAGGGCCGGGTGGAGGAAGGCGCAACAGGCGTACAGCTTGACCGCCAGCCCCAGCACCATGAACCGTTCGCCCAGGCCGTCGAGCAGCAGTTCCGGCCGCGGCGTGACGGACCACGCCCGGAAGACGTTGTACTTCTCGGCCGGATCGAGGATGTGCCGCGGCGCGCCCATGCCGGCCTCGGCCAGCAGCGCAGCGGTCGCACCGTTTCGGGCGGCCTGCCCGGGGTTGAACGGGCGCGACTGCTCGGTGTGATCGCTGGCCCAGGCCAGCAGGCCGGCCGCCTGGTTGGCCGCCAGCCCGAAGGCGTTCGCCATCCGCTCGGCGTCCAGACCCAGGATCCGGCCGACCGCCGCCGCCGCCCCGAACGCGCCGCAGACCGAGCTGGGGTGAAAGGCGCGCGCATAGAGGGCGTTCGGGCCGATGGCGTAGCTCACACGGCAGGCCACGTCGATCCCGAGCACCACGGCCGCCAGCACATCCTCGCCGCTGGCCCCACGCGCCTCGGCGGCGGCCAGGACGGCCGGGATGACCACGGCCGGCGCGTGGACAATCGCGCCCGTGTGGTGGGCCTCGATATCGCAGTAGTAGGCCAGCGTGCCGTTGTAGAGGGCGGCCTGCACCAGCGACGACCGCGCGCCCAGCCCGACGAGCGTCGCCTCAGGGGTACCGCCCTGCTGGAGCACGACCTTCCCGAGCGTGCCGCGCAGGCCGTACCGCCCGGACGATGCGGCGACCGTCGCGCCGAGGGTGTCCAGCACGATGCCCCTGGTGAACGCCCGGACGTCGGCTGGAGCATCCGACCAGCGGAAGCCGGCCGCGAAGCGGGCCAACTCGGCGGTGTACGCGCCGTGCGGGCGCTGCTGGGCCGCCAGGAGCGTCTCGGCGGAGATCACGTCAGACATGGCGCAGCTTGCCTCCTCAGCGTCCCGTACGCTCCACCGACACCGCCTCGGCGTAGTAGAGCTGCTCGTGCTCCTTCTCGCCTTCGACGGTCACGTAGTCGCCGATCTTCACCGTCGGGCAGTTGTTCCCACAGCGCAGGATCACCACCACGTTGCCGTCGCGGTTCCCCAGGATGATGGCCGGCTCGCCGTTGACGGTCTGGATGTCCACCACATTCCCCTCGGTGCGGTACTGATCCTGGCCGTAGCGGTTGGTGCGCTGGTCGTTCTGGCGCTGCTCCTCGGTGCGCTGGGTCGTCTCTTCCTTCTCACGGCCCCGGTTGTTGCTCTGGGGACCGCCCTTGTCGTCGCCGCCAGGAAGCACCGGCGGCACGGTCGGGGTGGCCGTCGGCGTCAGCGTGGGAGTCGGCGTGGCGCTCGGGGTGAGCGAGCCGGTGGGGGTGATCGTCGGCGTCAGCGTCGCCGTTGCGGTGAGGGTCGCCGTCGGGGTGACGGTTGGCGTCGGCGTGACCGCCGATGCCGTGAAGCAGGCCGAGAACTCGGACGTGCTGCCGGTCCCATTGCTGCTGGTCGCCGTCAGCGTGATGAACGGGCTGCTCGGCGCAATCGCGCTTGCTACCTGGTCGGTGAAGGTCGCCTGCCCTGACCCGTTCGTCGTGACCGAGAAGCTGCCGATATGCCCTGCGCCCTCGCCAAAGCCTGATGGATCACAAGAGCTGGAGTAGTAGATGTCAATCTTGAACTGGCTGTTCGCTGTCGAGTTGAGCGTGCCGCTGACCTGCGTGTTGAACCCGACGAGGATGGTCGCCTGCGTCACCACGGGGAAGTTCTGAGAGTCGTTCGCGTCGCCATCGGCGTCAGTCGGATCGTTGGTGGTCACGCCGTCGTCGTTGAGGTCGATGCCCAGCCCGCCATTGTCGCGGATCTGACCGCCTCGGATTGCGTTGCCGACTGACAGCAAGTCAACAACGTTCACGCCAGCGCCGCCGTTCCCGACGATGATGGGCGAATGGTTGGCGTCGCCATCCCCGATGGCGTTGTTGAAGCTGCCGCTCTCCAGCCGGATGCCGTCCCGCTGATTCGGGAAGGTCGTGAAGGTGCTGCTGATCCCGATGTAGTTCGAGCGGACGCTCACCCCGCTGGCCCCGTTGAACAGGATGCCATCATCCGTGTTACCGGCGATGACGTTGCGCGAGCCGACCGTCGTCCCGCCGATGGTGACCGGACCGGAGCAGCCGCAGATGAAGATGCCGCCGCCAATCGACGTGCCGTTCGGCAAGGCGGCCGTCTGGGTGGCGTTCAGCCCGATGACGTTCCCTTCGATGGTCGCGCCCACCGTGTCGCTGATGTCGATCCCGTCGAAGTCGTTGCCCGAGATCAGGTTGCCTTCGCCAGCGCCAGATCCGCCGATCCGCGTGCCGCCGCCGTCCCCGTAGATGCCAATC
This sequence comes from Chloroflexota bacterium, assembly GCA_020850535.1. Classification (NCBI taxonomy): domain Bacteria; kingdom Bacillati; phylum Chloroflexota; species Chloroflexota bacterium. The sequence goes on along the minus strand of JADZEM010000013.1, from coordinate 34,720 downwards.
CCCACATCGGCGTTCCCGAGCGCCGTCAGGCCATCAGCCGAGGTGCCGATGCGGTTCCCCTGGATGACCGGGCTGTCCAGCCCCGTGAACGTGAAGACCAGGATGCCGCCAGAGTCGTTGCCCGAGATCACGTTGCCGGCTCCGGCCGCGCTCCCGCCGACGGTCACGTCGTCGATGACTCCCAGGGAGATACCGGGGCCACTGTTCGCCATGATCGCCGTTCCAGCCTTGTTGAGGCCGATGACATTGCCACGGATCGTCAGGTTGGTCGTTAGCCCCACCTCGATACCGGCGCCGTCATTCGCCGAGATCACATTGCCTTCACCGGCGCCCGTCCCGCCGACAGTGACGGTGGAGGAGCCGTAGATGTAGATGCCGGAGTCAACGTTCCCGAACGCGGCTGTTCCAGCCCCGTTCGTGCCGATCAGGTTGCCCTGCATCGTGACGCCCGTGACGCCATACAGATCGACACCAGACAAGCCATTGCCGGAGAGCACGTTCCCAATGGTGCTGTTGCCAACGGTGACGTTGGTGGCCGTACCGGTGATGTAGACCCCGTCGTAATTGTTGCCGGGCCCGGTGTTGCCAGAGAGATCCGTCCCGATCAGATTCCCAAGCACCAGCGTGCCCGAACCGCCCTCGACGGAGACGCCATCCGTGGCATTCGCCGAGATGATGTTGCGGTCGGCCGCGGCCGTCCCGCCCACCAGGGCCTGCGCGAACAACTGGATGCCGTAGTAGTTCCCGCGCGCACTCGTGCCACTCGGCGCTTCCAGCCCGATCAGGTTGCCCTGGATCGTGACGCCGTCCGCGCCGGTGTTCACCTGGATGCCACCCGTGATGAAGTCGGTGATCGCCAGCCCCTGGACCGTCGATCCGCCGCTGCCGGCGTTGAACGTCAGGCCGATCAGGGCCACGCCGGCGCTCCCGCGCAGCTCGATCTGGAAGACGGCGTCACTGCCATTTGCAAGCGCTGCCTGCGTATTCGCCGACGCGCCGAGCTGGGTGTACCCGTTGATGTGGACCGGCTCGACAATGGGAGGAAGATCGGTGAGCGGGCTGATGACGTGCGGCCCGCCGCCAGGGATGTTGAAGACGATCAGGTCAACGGTGGGCGCGGCCTGTCCGGCCAGGCACTCGCCGGCGGATGGGCCGCTGGCGGTATTGGTGTTCGCCGCGACAATCGCCTCGCGCAGGGTGCAACTGCCATCATCGCCCAGGGCATCGCCCGCGTCGTTGACCGTGATCGTCGTTGCCTGCGCTGACTGCACGGCCACCCCGGCCAGCACGATCCCGACGCTCATCAGCACGCTGAGCAGGATCCTGACACGGCTTCCCCGGCCGCCTGCCTGCCGCCCACCACGCCCCATGCCACCCGCCTTCCGACAGCCCGTCTCGCAGCTTGTGAGACGAACCGGGCCTCATTGTACTCGCAGCGGGATGGCGCATCCTGTCGGAAACTCGGCGGATATGCAAAAGTTCAGCAGGACGGCCACAACGACGTGAGGGAGTCACCGTATGAGCGCAGGCGCACACGCAGGCCAGCCCGGGGATCGGCATGTCGTCGTCGTTGGGGCGGGCGCGGTGGGGGCCGCCACAGCCTACTACCTCAGCCGCGCCGGCACGCGCGTCACGCTCGTCGAGCGCGAGGGCATCGGCAACGGGGCGTCCGGCTGGTCAGCCGGGGGCGTGAACCCGCTCCACGGCATCCCCGAGCCGCTGGCCGCCCTGGCGATGGCATCCTACCGGCTGCACCGCGAGCTGTGGCCGGAGCTGGCACGCCTCAGCAGCCAGCGCCTGCACGACACGGTCATCTCGATGGCCCACGTCGCCGTGGACGAGGTCGCCGTCCCAGGCATCCAGGCCCTGGCCGCCGGCTTCGACGCGGCGGAGGGCTTCAGCGCCCGCTGGGTTGATGCCGCCGAGCTTCGACAGCGTGAGCCGCGCCTGACCGGCGCATTCGCCGGCGCGCTCCTGAGCCACGGGAACGGGGTGGTCGAGAGCCAGGGCTTCACCCTGGCCCTGGCCGAGGCGGCCCAGAAGCTCGGCGCAACACTGGTCTCGGGAGACGTGACCGGCCTCGTGCAGGACAGCCGGCGGGTCGCCGGCGTGCAGGTCAACGGGTCCATCCTGGCCTGTGACGCGGTGGTGATGGCGATGGGTCCGTGGTCCGGCGCTGCCGAAGCGTGGTTCGGCCTGCCCTTGCCGATCTCGCCACTCAAGGGGGAGATCGTCCGGATGCAGCTCGCCGGCGCGCCCCTGCCGTTCGACGTGGTCACCCCGGAGATCTCGCTGTTCGCCCGGCCCGGCGGGCAGGTCTGGCTGGCCTCAACCCAGCAGCGGGCCGGCTTCGACCGAGAGATCAGCGCCTGGGGCTACCAGACCCTCTACGAGCCGGCCGTCCGGCTGATGCCCGAGATCGCCAACGCCACGCTGGTGCGGCAGACGGCCTGCCTGCGCCCCATCGCACCAGACGATCTGCCGGTGGTGGGGCCGGTCCCCGGCTGGGACGGCGCCTACGTCGCCACAGGCGCCGGCACGAAGGGCATCCTGTTTGCGCCAGGGATGGGCAAAGCCGTGGCGGACCTGATCCTGACCGGACAGACGGGCCTGGACATCGACGCCTGCAGCGCGGCGCGGTTCACGACAGCCGGCTGACGCACCCCACCGAGCGCGGGCCACTCCGGCGTGAGCCACTCCGGGTCGCCGCGTCAGGAGGCGGACGAGGCCTCGTCGGGCGCACCGTTGTCAGGCTGGCGGTTATGCGGGAACTGGCCCACCCGCACGTTGGGGTTCGGGGCGAGCCCCAGCGTCTCGGCGGCTCCGAGCGCCACCCGATTCCGCCCCTCGGCCTTCGCGCGGTAGAGGGCGGTGTCGGCCTGATTCAGCACCACGTCCCACGGCAACTGCTCGCCCTGCCCGATGGCCACCAGCCCGATGCTGATGGTCACCACGCCGTACGGGCGGTTGGCCGCATGGGGGATCGCCAGTTGCTCCACCGCTTCGCGGACCCGCTGCATGGCGATGACGCTGGTCTCGGGAGACTGCTCCGGCATGATGATCAGCAGCTCTTCACCGCCATACCGGTAGGCCATGTCGCCTGAGCGGATGGTGGCGGCCACGGCCTGGCTGATCGCCTGGAGCACGTCGTCGCCGGCGACGTGGCCGTAGCGGTCGTTGTAGAGCTTGAAGCGGTCCACGTCGCACAGGGCGACGCCGAAGCCGCGCCCGTACCGTTCGAGCCAACGCTGAAGCCGGTACAGGTCTTCCCGCAACTGGAGCCGATTGCCCAGGCCGGTCAGCGGATCGCGGCGAGCGCTCTCCGCGAGGGCGTAGTTGGCCCGCTCCAGCTCACGGGTCTTCTCAGCCAGCTGGTGGTGCAGCGAGGTGACCCGCTCGGCCACCTGGAGCCGCACATGCAGCTCTTCACGGTCCAGCGGCTTGGTGAGGTAGTCGTCTGCGCCGGCCTGCATGCCCTGGCGGAAGTGATGCTTGCCTTCGAGCGAGGTCAGCAGCATGAAGTAGGTGTAGGTCTCGCGCTGCGTCGCGCGGACTCGCTTGCAGAGGTCGATCCCGTCCATGCCGGGCATCAGCCAGTCGCTGACGATCACGTCAACGTCGTGCTGGCGATACAGCTCCCAGGCGTCCGCACCATCCGTGGCGACAAGCACCTCATGCCCCAGCTGCTCGACGGCCCGGCGGAGCGTCAGGCGGGAGACGGCGTCGTCCTCGGCGATGAGCACCTTCACCCGGCTACCCACATCTGTGCAGACTCCACGTCGTACGCGGGCGGCTCAGCGTCGGATGCTCGCTGCACCCACCGTTCGAGCATCGCTGCCAGCACATCGGGCCGCACGGGCTTCGCCAGGTAGTCATCCATGCCGGCCGCGAGACAGAGCTCGCGGTCGTCGGAGAGCGCGTTGGCCGTCAGGGCGATGACGGGCACGCGCGGGCAGCTATCCGCCGCCGCGCCACCAGCCGCCGCGCCCACGGTCCGCGCCGGCAGCTCCCGCTCCAGGGCACGAATCGTTCGGGTCGCCTCGTAGCCATCCATCTCTGGCATCTGGCAATCCATCAGCACGGCGAGATAGGGCCGCTGCCTGACCGCGTCCACGGCTTCCCTGCCATTCGCCGCGATATCCACCTGGTACCCGAGCCGCTCCAGCAGTCGCACAGCAACCCGCTGGTTGACGGCGTTGTCCTCGGCTACCAGGATACGACGAAGCGCGGCCTGTGTGCCCAACACGTCAAAGGAGGGTGAAGATGCTTCAGCTACAGGGATAACTGTGGAAGCCGGTGCCGGTGCTGACACGGGGGTCGCCGCCGGTTGGGGCGCCTGGCAGAGCGCATCCTCGAGCAGGCGCAGGAGGCTTGACGGGCGGATCGGCCGGCCCAGCACCCCAACAAACGCAAGCGGCGCCAGCCGGTCGCGGTCCAGGGACGGCCCGAGCGGCGTCATGAGCGCCAGCCGCGTCTCGGCGATGGCAGCGTCGGCACGAATCGCCCGGGCGAACGCCAGCCCGTCCACGGCCTGCAACTGCAGGTCGATCAGCACGCAGTCGAACGGACGGCCGGTCCTGGCGGCCATTCTGATCTGATCCAGGCCGGCGAAGCTGCTGCCGGCCGTGGTCACCCGCAGGCCGTACGCGCCGAGCTGCTGCTGGAGCACCTGTCGTCGAATCACATGGTCGTCTACCACGAGCACGCGGCGGCCGGCGAGGTCAGGCACGGCGGCATCCGAGACCGGCGCCTGACGCCGCGCCAGCGAGACGGTGAACCAGAAGAGGCTGCCCTGCCCCTCTCGGCTCGTCACGCCGATCTCGCCGCCCATGAGCTGCACCAGCCGCTTGCAGATCGCCAGCCCCAGCCCGGTCCCGCCGTACTTGCGCGTGGTGGAGCTGTCAGCCTGGGTGAACGCGGCGAACAACGTCCTGAGCGTATCCTCGGACATGCCGATGCCGCTGTCCTGAACCTCGACGCGGACGAGCACGCGCTCGGCCTCGAAGCGTTCGGCCTGCACGCGGGTGACCACCTGCCCGTGCGTGGTGAACTTGACGGCGTTCGCCACCAGGTTCAGCACGATCTGGCGCAGGCGAGCCGGGTCACCCAGCAGGTCAGCCGGCACCTGCGGATCGACCACGGTCAACAGCTCGATGCCGGCCCGCTGGGCGCGCTCAGCCAGGAGGTCGGCCACGTCCTCACACACCTGCTGGACGTTGCAGTCTGTCTCCTCCAACGAGAGCTTGCCAGCCTCGATCTTGGAGAAGTCCAGGATGTCGTTGACGATGGTCAGCAGCGCGTCTGCGCTCGACCGGATCATCTCGGCGTACTCGTGCTGCTCCTCGCCAAGCGGGGTTCCAAGCAGCAGGCTGCTCATGCCGATGACGCCGTTGAGCGGCGTCCGGATCTCATGGCTCATGGTAGCCAGGAACTCGCTCTTGGCGCGGTTGGCAGCCTCGGCCTCCTGGCGCCGGCGCGCCATCTCGGTCAGCATCAGGCCGCTCTCAATGGCAATCGTCGCCATGTTGGCAAAACCCTCGACCATTTCGAGGTCTGCCGCGTCCGGCACGGCCGGCGCGAGGCTGTAGATGCCAAACGCCCCCAGGACGCCGTGAGTACTCGAGAGGATCGGCAGTGACCAGCACGCTCGCAAGCCGTATGCCAGGGCATACTCGCGGTAGCCTTCCCACAGCGGGCAGGTGCTGATGTCGTCGGAAATCACGGGCTCGCCAAGGTAGACAGCCGTCCCACACGAGCCGACATTGGGGCCGATCTGGATGCCTTCGATTGCCTGGACATACGGGATGGGCAAACTCGGCCCGGAGCCCTGGTACAGGTGGTTGTCCCTCAGCAGGAGGATCGAGCCGAGCCGGCCCGGCATCTGCCGCTCGATCAGCTGCACGATGAGCCGCAGCACATCCTCAACCGGGCGGTGCCGCGCGATGGCTTCAAGGATCTCGTACCGGTCCCGCTCGATGGCCTGGGCCCGGCGCTGCTCGGTCACGTCCATCTCGATGGTGGTGTAGCCGACCAGCGCCCCGGTGTCGTCGCGGACCGGCTGCGCCGCGATACGGTTCCAGTATGGGCGGCCGTCCTTGCGGTAGTTGAGCACCTCCATCGTGAAGGACTCGCCCCGCGCCACCGCCCGCCGCATCTCGGCAATCGCCTCGGGATCGGTGTTGGGGCCGCTCAAGACGGAACCTGGACGCCGGCCCTGGACCTCTTCCAGGGTGTAGCCGGTCATGCGGGTGAAGCTGGCGTTGACCCACCTGACATGAAGGTTCGCATCCAGGATCAGCACCGCGTTGTCGGTATTGCTGGCCACCTGGGCCAGCTCGCGCGCCTCCGCGATGCTGGCGCTGAGCGCAGCCTCGGCACGCTCGCGCTCGACGGTCTGGGCTGCCAGCGTCTCGCGCATGGCTCCGAACGCGCCGCCAAGCCGGGCCAACTCGGCGACGGAGGAGCGCGGCAGCGGCGCTGAGCGGTCTCCCAGGGCCAGCCGAGAGACGGCAGCGCCCAGCACCGCCAGCGGAGCCGTCAGCCGGTTGGCCGCGAAGACGCCAATCACCCCGGAGGTGAGCGCCGCGCCCAGGAGCAGAAAGAACGCGAGATCGCGCCGCTCGCGCGCGTCCTCCAGTGCCATCGCCAGGGGCTGCTCGACGACGACGCCCCACGAGGTGCCGGGGACGGCCGCATAGCCGATCAGCCACGGCACATCCCGATCCGTTACAAGCTGCGCGCCATCGAGCACACCATGTCGCAAGGCGAGCGCCGCTCCCCCCTCGAACCACGACGGATCGCGGACCGTCACGGGCGGGGCGCCCTCAGCCAGGATGCGCCCGGCACTGTCGACGAGCGACGGGTGGTACGCCATCCGCCGAGGGTGGGGGGTCAGTGCATCGCCGATCCAGGTCGGCTGCACGCCCAGCACGATCACGCCCACCACGACGCCTGCCACGTTGCGGCACGGAGCGACGATCTTGAGGGAGCCACGGTTCGCGCCGGGCTCGGCCTGCGCCTCCACGAACGCTTCTGAGGCGACCAGCGCCCGTGCCAGCAGGCTCGGGTCGAGCGGCAGCAGCGGAAGATCGTCCGCACGGGCGATCGGATTGCCGCCCGCGTCATACGTCGCGAGCGTCTGGAGGCCGGGGTGATCCCGGCGAAGATTCCAGACGACGGACTGCTGCTCCAGGATCGGGCGGGCCAGCAGCGCCGGCCCCCAGGCCCGCCCATTCGCGATGTCGCGGTAGACCTGGAGGCGGCTGCTCAGGTCGCGGGCTGTCAGCAGCGCCGTGCTCCGCTGCTCGGCCAGCTCGTGCTCGATACTGGCGCGCTCGTCCCGGTCAGAGATCGCCGAGACCACCAGGATCAAGGGTACGGCGGCGGCCAGCGCCAGGCCAGCCCCGATCCGCGCCCGCAATGACGAGAGCTCCACACGACTCACGATGTCATGCCCGACCCTCGGCGGGGTCAGCACGACGATCACCGCCACGTAGATCAGCGTGTTCGCCCAGGCGCCGATCCGCAACTGGAACACGATGGCTGCCAGACAGGCCAGCACCAACACCAGACGCGCCACCAGGTCGAGAGCGCGCGGCGCGCGGACCCTGGTCATCAGCAAGAGCAGGCTGCTCCCAAGCGTGAAGCACAGCCCGACGCCCAGCGCTCCGGCCCCGCCTGCGGCGGGCATCGACGGCAGACGGGCGATCGTCGTCAGCGGAAACAGGAGCAGCAGCAGCCCATGGACAAAGACGCCACTGGCCACAATCATCAAGGTGAATCCGGGCGCCCGCATCCGGCCGCACGCAAGCGCCAGGCCGATGGTGGCGTGTCCAACCACGCTGATCCAGCGGCCGTCAGCAGCAGCCCCCACCACGATCAACCCGAGCAGGGCGCTCCCACCGGCCTGCGCCAGCAGCCGGACCCAGCGCGGCGGCGGCAACACGCTCTCGACCAGCAGGATCACGCCGACCAGCAGGAACGCCAGTCCCCAGGCTGGCCGGCCGGCCTCCAGCAGTATCGACGGCTGCACGACGAGCCGGTGCGGAGCAACGAGCAGGAGCGTGCCCGACAGCACACAATACGCCCCCACGACTGACCGCAGCGCCGCCGCTGTCATGGCCCTGGCCGAACCTCGCACTCTGGATACGCAGCAGGTCAGCGGCGACCGCATGACACTGCTCTACGACTGCCATTCGGTGTCTTAACGTTTTCCGACCACTCGAGGGACCGGACACCAGTGCGAACGGGCGCGGCGGATCACCATGTTCGGCTCAGGCGGGGCCGCCGGCCCGCGCACGCACCGCGCGGCGACACGGTACCCTTCTGAGACGCTGCGAAGGAGGCGACATGTTACACAGCCGCCCCCGCGCTCACGATGACACAACGGAGGTGTCGAAGCCATGTCCACGCCGGAGTCTGCACGCAACGCTCGCCGGCAGCCCCTGACCGGCGACCCAGGGATGCCCCAGGCCCAGCGGCTGGCCGGCAAGGTCGCCATCGTGACCGGAGCTGGCTCACGGACGGCCGGCCCGGATGGCCCCGTCGTCGGGAACGGCCGGGCGACGGCCATCATGCTGGCCCGCGAAGGCGCGAAGGTCGTGCTGGTAGACGAGCGCCGGGATTGGGCCGAGGCCACCCTCGACATCGTCGAGCAGGATGGCGGCGAGGCGATCATCGTCGAGGCGGACGTGGCGAGCACCGCATCCTGCAAGCACGTCGTGGACGTGGCGCTGGAGACCTACGGCGCGGTCAACATCCTGGTCAACAACGTCGGCGTCACGGGACCGCCCGGGAACGCCGTCGAGGTCGATCCTGACGCCTTCGACCGCGCGATGCGGGTCAACGTCACGTCGATGGTGATGATGGCCAAGTACGCGATCCCGCCGATGATCGAGGCCGGTGGCGGGGCCATCGTCAACCTGTCGTCGGTATCGGGGCTGCTGGGCGGCCACCCGAGCCTGCTCTACCCGACCTCCAAGACAGCGGTCATCGGGCTGACCCGCAGCATGGCGGCCCACCACGCGCTGCAGGGCATCCGGGTGAACTGCATCTGCCCGGGGACGGTCTACACGCCGATGGTCGCCTCGCGCGGGATGACGCCCGAATTGCGCGACGCCCGGCGCATGGGGACGCTGTTACAGGTCGAGGGGACGGCCTGGGACGTGGCCCAGGCCGCCGCCTTCCTGGTCAGCGACGCGGCCCGGTGGATCACCGGCATCGCCTTGCCGGTCGATGCCGGCGCGACGGCGGCGCGGCTGCAGTCGCTGTCACCGCGCTCGGACGGCGGGGAGACCGGCCAGCCGTAGCCGACGCCATAAACGCGACGGGGAGGGCGAGCTTCGGCCTGAATCTTTGCAAGTGTGCGCGCAAGTCCAGATAATCCTCACGTTGTTGCGTCGCTGTTCTGCTCGGGGGAGCATCGTACACGGCGTTCGTGTAGGGGAACGGTGGCGGCCGCGCAGCTCCAGCAGCGCGGCCGCCCTGCAGGGCCGCGGGGGCTGTGTACGCCTCCAATCCGTCGCCGAACAAGGCAGGGGGCGCAGCGACCAGTATGGCCGTGAAGCAATCGACTATCAGCATCGCCGCGAGCAGCATCTTTCTGGCGCTTGCCGCCCTCCTGGGCGGCGGCGTCTGGCTCGTCAGCAACTCCATCCGTCAGGAGCAGGGCGCGGTGGCGAAGCAGGCCGAGGATCTGGCCCGCACCGCCGAGCTGCTGCAGGAGCTGGTGACGCGGTTCCACGCTGGCGTCGGCGCAGACCTCGACGCCGACGCCGAGCACGGCATGGACGATGGGATGATCGCGCTGCGCCGGGCAAGCTAAGCGCCCAGATCACAAAGCATGCTGTCGTAGCCAGCGTCGTGCAGCGTCGTCGGGGCTTGATGAGGACTGACGGATTAACCACGTGTTCCGTGCTCCAGGCTGGAGGCCCTCACCCCCCGACCCCCTCTCCCTGTGCGCGGGCGAGGGGGAGAATCACTGTCTCGTGTGTCTCCCCCTCGCCCGCGCACAGGGAGAGGGATGTCGACGCAGTCGATATTTGCGCCGCGCAGCGGTCGGGGGGTGAGGGCCTTTACCACAGGAAAGAATCAATCGTCATCAACCCCCGACTGCTCGCTCCCTGCTGTCGCAGCGGCCGATCAGGTGCCACGCTGCTGCTTCCGTCTACACTCTCATGATGAGACGGGAGCAGCAGGAGGGCATCCGATGACGGCCTCATTGACCCGCGCCGGCAGCGACACGGTCAACGCACGCAACCTGGAGTACCTCGACGCGCACTTCCAGCGGTACATCGACCGGGGCACCCTGACCGGCACGCTGACGGCGATCTACCACCGAGGCCAGCTGGCCCACTGGAGTACGCTGGGCCTCGCGGACCGCGAGCGCAACGTGCCCACGCGTGACGACACGATCTACCGCATCTACTCGATGACCAAGCCGATTGCGTCGGTCGCCCTGATGCAGTTGTACGAGCGCGGCCTCGTGCAGATCGACGACGCCGTGCACAAGTACATCCCCTCCTGGGAGGGGCTGCGGGTCTTCCAGTCCGGCGCCCATCCGGCCTTCGCCACCACCCCCTGCCAGCGCCCGATGACGGTGCGCGACCTGCTCACCCACCAATCCGGGCTGACCTACGGCTTCGCCTCGCACACGAACGTGGACGCGGCGTACCGGCAGTTGAGCATCGGGCGGACCGACGCCGCGTCCCTGGCCGACTTCGTGGAGAAGCTGGCCGGCGTGCCGCTCGACTTCTCGCCGGGGACGGCCTGGAACTACTCCCACGCGACGGACATCGTCGGCTATCTCGTGGAGGTGATCTCCGGGCAGCCGCTGGATGTCTATCTCGAGGAGCAGATCTTCAAGCCGCTCGGCATGGAGGACACCGGCTTCTGGGTCAAACCGGAGCAGGCGAGCCGCTTCGCCAGCAACTACGCTGGCGACAAAGACGGCAGCCTGAACCTCGTGGACGACGCCGGCGACAGCCCGTACTTGAAGCCCCCGGCCATGCTCTCGGGCGGCGGCGGGCTGGTCTCGACGACGGGCGACTACCTCCGCTTCTGCCGGATGCTGCTCGGCAACGGCACGCTGGAGGGCGCGCGGATCATCGGCCGCAAGACGCTGGAGCTGATGACGAAGAACCACATCACCGGCGGGAAGACCGTCGGCGAGGCGGCCATCAGCGCCCGCTGGCGTGAGAACGCCTACCAGGGGACCGGCTTCGGCCTCGGGTTCGCGGTGACGCTCGATCCGGCGGCGGCGCAGGTCTCCAGCAGCCCGGGTACGTACTACTGGTCCGGCGCAGCCGGCACCCAGTTCTGGATCGACCCGGCCGAGGATCTGGCGGTCGTGTTCATGACGCAGTACATGACGGTCTCGCCGGAGACGCGGCTGAACCTCGCCCGCGAGCTCCGCGCGATCGTCTACGGGGCGTTGGCGTAGACGACGACTCGTCAGCTCTGTCCACTCACAGGCATGTTCCTTCAAGGGGCCGGACAGCCTCACCAGTGTGACAGTCGACGGATTTGCAGCAGGACGCACACGCAATCATGTCATCCTGAACGAAGTGAAGGATCTCACCCGCCGACGCGAGCGTTGACGGTCAGCGGGTGAGGCCCTTCGCTGCGCTCAGGGCGACATGGGCTGTCGCGATCAGGGCGACATGGGCTGTCGCGATCAGGGCCACACGGGCTGTCGCGCTCGTTGCACGAGCATCGCGTCGGGGCGGCCCGAGGCTGTCATCCTCTGAACGCATACGAGAGCAGGGAGGAGCCGACGACCATGCCCGAGGGCGACACCATCGCCCAGAGCGCCCTGACGCTGGCCGGCGTGCTGGTCGGGCGGCGGGTGACCGGGTTCCGGTCGGGCGTGCCCGGCATCGAGGATCGGGCGACAGCGCTGGGAGTGGTCGGCAGCGAGGTGCTGGCCGTCGAGTCGCGCGGGAAGCATCTGCTGCTGCACTTCGGCCGAAAAGGTGCGTCGCCGGCCGACGACGACGTTCCCAACAGCACGAACGGCCCGGCTGGTGCTGGCCCGCCGGCATCGGTCGTGGCGATGCTCCGCACCCACATGCGGATGACTGGCTCCTGGCACCTGTACCGGGTCGGCTCGCGCTGGCAGAAGCCGGCCCACTACGCCCGCGTCGTGGTGGAGGCCGGCGACGTACTGGCCGTCTGCTTCAGCGCCCCGGAGGTCGAGCTGCTGACCGGCGGACAACTGTCCGGCCACGCCGGGCTGGCGCGACTCGGGCCGGACCTGCTGGCCCCGGACTTCGACGAGGCGGACGCGCTGGCCCGCCTGTCAGCATCGCCAGACCTCGCCATCGCCGATGCCTTGCTGGATCAGTCGATCGTGGCGGGCATCGGGAACGTCTACAAGAGCGAGGTCTGCTTTCTGGAGCGGGTCAATCCGTTCCAGACGGTCGGCAGCCTGCCCCTCGAGACGCTGCAGCAGATGATCCGCACGGCCCGCCGCCAGATGAGCCGCAACGTCGGGGCCATGCAGCGCCGGACCACCCATGGCCCGCGGCGCAATGCGCTCTGGGTCTACGACCGGGCCGGCCAGCCGTGCACCCGCTGCGGCACGCTGATCCGACGGGCGCTTCAGGGGCCGCACGCCCGCTCGACGTACTGGTGCCCGGGCTGCCAGCTATAGCAGCATGTGGTAGTGTCTGTGCGGTCACACACCCCACCTGGTGAGCAACGTCCCCAAGCTTCCCACCAGGAGGGAGGCGGCTCGGTGACCGTGAAATCCCACCGCCACGCTTATTTGACGGCTATTTGCGGCCCACGACCCACGACCCACGACCCACGACCCACGACCCACGACCCAGAGGAGCCTACAGCTCGGCGGCGGGGATCCCGTAGGCGCTCGTCAGGGCGCTGGCGAGGCTCTCCAGCGTCGGCTCGATGAGGGGCACGTCGTCCGCGAGGCCGCCGGCGCCCGGATCCTTCAACCCCGTTGCCGTCAACAGGGCCACCGAGACAGCGGACGGACGCAAGCGGTCCTCCGCGCGCAGCTTCGCCAACGCTGCCACCGACGCCAACGACGAGGCCTCGGCGTAGATGCCCTCGCGGCGGCCCAGCTCGCGCTGCCAGTGCAGCAGCTCCTCGTCCGTGACGGTGACCGCCCGCCCCTCAGACTCGGTGAGGGCGTGCAGCGCCTGGTAGGTGCTCCGCCCACCGCCGATGGAGAACGCCACCGTCGGGCCGGCTTCGGCGGGCACGGGCGCTTCCAGGTTGTTCGCCTGGGCGTGCGTGAGCGGCCCCCAGACCTCGCCAGCGACCAACCGGGGGACGCGGCGGGTGAACCCGAGGTCCTGCAAGTCCACGAAGCCACGCGCCGTCCCGGCCAGCCCATCGCCGTAGCAGACCGGCAACGCCATCACGTCCGGCACATCGCGGCCAAGCTGCTCCCAGACCTCGAACGCCACCGTCTTGTACGCCTCGACGCCGTACGGGTTGCTGCCGACCGGGTCGGCCTGATAGTTGGATGCCGCGTACCAGCCGTACCGCTCGATGGCCTGTGCCATGATCGTCCAGCGCTGCGGGCTGGACGAGAGCGCCACCACCTGCGCCCCAAGCGCCCGCATCTGGGCCTTGACGGCCAGGGGAGCGCTCTCCGAGGTGAAGATGACGCAGCGCAGGCCGGCCACCGTGGCATAGGCTGCCAGGGCCGCGCCGGCATTCCCCGACGACGCGATGGTCACCGTCGTCGCGCCGGCCTCGCGGGCGCGCGCCACAATCACCGCGGCCATCCGGTCCTTGTACGATCCGGTCGGGTTGCGGGTCTCGTTCTTGAGGTACAGGTGCTCAAGGCCCACCAGCTCCCCGAGCGCGCCGGCGTGGATCAGCGGCGTCTCGCCCTCGCCGAGCCACGTCGCGTGGGCCAGCGAGATCGGCAGCAGGTCGTGGTACCGCAGGACGCCCCGCTCGCCACTGTCGAAGCCCCGGCTGTCCTGCACGGTGCGGAACGCACTGTTCGGATAGGTCACCTTCAGGTTGACGGCGACCCCCTCAGCGCGGCACTTGGGACAGCCCGTGACGATCTCTTCGGCAGGGTAGCTCGTGCTACAGCGGAGGCAGGTCAACCCGGACGGCGAACTCATGGGTACACCATTCCCTCAGTGTTCCCCGGTTCTCCGGGGTGAAGACCTTTCCCAAGTGTAGCTCATCATCTTTAACTCTTAGAGAGTCGTCGCCGTAGTAGGCAGTCCCCACGGGGGATAACGAGCGTGTCTCTTCCGAGTCACAGCGGCGTCTCGGCTGTGGAGAACTGGCCGACCGTCTGGGGGCAGCCGCGACGGTTTCCCCAGACCCCGGAACCTGTCCACAACGGACCTGTTCTTCCGTCGTGACACGGCTGTGATGTTTCCACAGACCCGAACAGTTGTCCACATCTCCCCCCAGGTTATCCACAGGTTTACGGGGGGTTATCCACAGTTCGGCCCGCACGAGGCGCGTCCGGCGGGAAGAGACAGCGCGGAGACGGCTGGCCGGAGTGGCCGGAATGGGCGGCGACGGCCCGGAAATCCTTGACAGATACCCGGACATCTGTTCTATGATGTGCGGCGCTTCGGAGCGGGCGATCAGAGGGCGAGCAGGGCGTCTGCGTACGCCGCCCGGATCAGTCCGAGTGCCTGCTGGTAGGCCGCCTGCGCGGTCCAGGGCACCGTCGCGGCGTACTGACAGCGCCCCTCGCGGTCCGCGACGAACACCAGCTCCAGCCCGGGGACCGGCGAGATCGTGCGGACCGTCGTGCCGTCCTTCAGCATCAGCACCACCTTCGAGACCATCATCAGGCTCGATTCGGCCGGCAGCAGGCCGGGCGTCGCCCGCAGGTAGCCGATCATCGCCGCGTGGTCGATCTCTGGCGGGTCCGGCTGCTCGAAGAAGGCCCGCACCAGTTGGACCACCACGCGATGGTTCCGCAGCGCCGCGTGGCTGGCCGAGGGCGTCAGCACCATCCGCGCGTTCACCAGCCGCGCCGAATCGTGCGAGACGGTGCCGTCATGCCGCCCCAGCAGGTCGCCGACGATGGTGAGCGTGGGGATGGTGGCGGCGATGGCCTCGGCGCGCGCCCGCCGGTCGACGCGGAGATCGCGCCCGATGGTCAGGCCCAGGGGGTCGAGGAAGCCGGCCAGCTCGGCCCCGCCGACCGGGCAGCCGATCAGCGCCAGTCGGTCGGTCTTCGCCAGCCACTCCGGGCGGCGGGTCAGCAGCTCGATCCAGATTAGCCCGCCCATCGAGTGCCCGACCGCTCGGATGCGCGCCCGTGGGTGGGCGGCCAGCGCCTCCTCGACGGCGTAGGCGACGGTCTGGATCAGCGGCTCGATGCGGAGCCACGTCCGGACGTAGCCCAGGTTCGGGGCGATCACGAGGTCGCCCGGCGAGGCGATCTCCCGCCCGAAGCGGATCATCGCCTGATTGGTGTCGGCCCAGCCGTGCTGCGCGAACAGCAACGTCTCGACAGGATCGGCGTCCGGGGCATCCACGGCGGTCAGCAGGGGCGGTTGCTCGCTCACGGCGTCATCATGCCGCACCATGCGGGCCGGCCGCAGTGCCCTGGCCGACAAGCCGGCGTGTCCGATCAGGTCAGGGGCAGATCGTGGCGCTCCTCGCAGAGCGGGATGCCCCAGAGCAGCACCTCCGGTCTGGTCTCGGTCCTGGTGAAGCCGGCCTCGCGGTAGAGCTGCGCGGCGGCATCGAGTCCGTTGACCGTCCACAGGTAGATCGAGCGAAACCCCTGGCGTCGGCAGAAGGCAACCGCCTCGCGGAGCAGCCGGCGGCCCAGTCCCTGGCCCCGCACGGCCGGATCGGTCAAGAACCAGCGGAGCTGCGCCTCGCCCCGCTCCCGCCCGAGGATCGCCACGCAGCCGACGCGCCGTCCATCGGCCTCGGCGATCCAGATCCGGTGCCGCTCCGAGGAGGGCATCCGCACGTACTCGGCCACCGTCTCGATCACGTAGGTCTCGAAGCCCGGCCCGAAGCCGTACTCGCGGGCGTACAGCTCGGCGTGGGCCGTGACGATCCAGCCGAGGTCGCCGGGCTGCGGCGTGGCGCGGATGGAAAGGGCCGACGCCGGCGTGCTGTCGACCTGTGCGTCATCCATGATCTGCCCGTCCTCCCATCTGGAGCGTCTCCGGTTGTGTCGTCGGTTTTAGCCTGGCAGCAGCCACGCTGTCAGCCAGTAGACCACCATCCCCGTCAGGATGCACGCCCACATTTTGCCCGTGCGCCAGGCGGCCAGGGCAGCGGCGGCCACAGCCAGCAGCCGGATCGGCTCGGCCGTCACCTGCCCCGTGAGGCCGACCACCACCAGACCGGTCAGCAAGGCGACCGGCACGCAGCGCAGGGCGCGGTCCACCGTTGGCGGCAGCGTCAGCTCCTGCAGTGAGAGGCCGGTCAGCCGCAACAGGTAGACGCCCGCCCCCATGATCAAGACCAGCACGAGGTTGCTCATCGCGCCGCTGCCCCCCGCGCTGGCTCGTGGCGGGTCAGCCAGGCGCCGACGGTGCAGCCCACCACGCCGGCCCCGAGTACGGCCACGCCGCCCGGCACGACGGTGGACAGCCCGTAGGTTGTCAGGCCGGCCGCCAGGGCCACGAGCAGCATCGGGCGGGTCCGGACGAGTGGGACCAGGACGGCCAGGAACGCCAGCGGCGCGACGAGGTTGATCCCGTAGGCTGTCGGGCTGGGGAGCGCCGCCCCGAGCACCGCGCCCAGGATCGTGCCGAGGTTCCAGCCGCTGTACATGCTGGCGCCAGCCCCCAGCAGGACCGGCAACCGCAGCGGCCCGACGCCCAGGCTCACGCCGTATGCGCCGTCGGTCAGCACCCAGGCTGCCAGCAGCCGCTGCGGCCAGGAGAGCCGGAGCTGCCGCCCGACCGCCAGCCCCAGCAGCAGCAACTGGGCGTTGAGCGCCAGGACCGTGCCGACCAGCCACGGAGCGCTCGCGCCGGCCGCCAGCAACGAGACGGCCCCGATCTGCCCGGCCGCCGAGAAGACGGTCAGGCTCATCAGCTGGGTCTCCAGCACGCTCAGGCCGGCGCTTCGAGCCGCCACGCCAAAGGCCACGCCGGCCGGGATCGCCCCCGTCCAGAGCGGCAGCAGCGCAAGGTAGCCACGCCAGAAGTCGGCGCGGGCGCGCCGCCGGGGCCGGGCGGCAGGAGCGGCGGTCAGCGGGACGCTGGAGTCTGGCGGTGGGACGCTGGAGGTGGGCGATGCGGCGTGCTGGCTCATCGTGCTTGCTATGCTACGGACGGCGCGGCTCCCTGTCATCGTCACCGGAGTCGAAATCGCACGCGGGCAAGGGGGCGAGCGTGATCCAGCGGTCCCGATCCGGTGACCATCCGCCGCGCCGGCGTCGTGCCACCGGCGCGGCCACGCCGGGCGGTGCCCGCCTGCGGGCCATCCGCGAGCAGGCCGGCCGCGCGCAACTGTGGGTCGAGGCCGAGGCCGACCTGGGGACCGGCTACCTCCAGCGCGTCGAGTCCGGCCGGGTGGCCCAGCCGAGCCGGGTGACCGTCGAGCGGATCCTGGCGGTGCTCGACGCTCGCTACAGCGAGCAGCGCGAGGTGCTGGAGTTGTTCGGCTACGTGGTGGCGACGCCGCTGCCGACCGAGGCCGATTTCGCCTGGGCCCGCGACAGCTGCCAGCATGAGCTACACGACGTGCCGTTTCCGGCCTACGTTATGGACTGCGTGCCCCGGCTCATCGCCTGGAATGGGTACGTGCCCCGGCTGCTCGGCCTCAGCGGGCCGGCCGGCGAGGCGCTCCTCCAGCGCTGCGTTGGAGAGCCGCTCTTTCCGCTCTGGTTCGACCCGTCGGCCCCGTTCGGGCGGCTGGTGGCCGAGCCGGAAGTCTTCATCCCGGGTATGGTGCGGGCGCTTCGCTACGAGTACAGCCGCTTCCAGCCCGAGCCGTGGATCGCCGAGACGCTTCAGGAGATGACGGCGCGGCTGCCGCGCTTCCGCGAAGTCTGGGAGCAGGCCACGCAGTTGCCGGCTCCGATCAGCGCGGCACGGGTGCTCCTGCCCGTCAAGCTCGACGTGCCCGCGGCGGGGCGGCTGCTGTTCCGGCTGGTTTCTGAACCGTTCGTGCGGGACACTCGCTTCCGGCTGATCTATTTTGTGCCCGCCGACGCCCCGACGCTGCGCCAGTGTGCGGCCTGGGCCAGCGGCTCGTGAGACTCTTGTGAGAACACACCGAATGCAAGACTTGCCTTGCACACAGTTTTCCCTACAATAGATACAGAGGCTTATCAGAGGAGGGCCCTTAGCATCCAGTCCCGTAACATGCCACAACGGCCGCCGACCGGCCCGCGCATCAATCGCGCCATCCGAGTTCCCGAAGTTCGACTCATCGACGAAGATGGGGCGCAGCTTGGTGTTGTCCCGACTGCTCAGGCGTTGGAGATGGCCCGGCAACGCGACCTCGACCTTGTAGAGGTCGCGGCGAATGCGGTGCCGCCGGTCTGCAAGCTCCTGGACTACGGCCGCTTCAAGTACGAGCAGACGAAGAAGGAGCGCGAGGCGAAGAAGCATCAACATGCCACTGAGCTGAAGGAGCTCCGGCTCCGCCCGGGCACGGACGACCATGACGTTGACGTGCGCGCCCGTTCAGCCAGGCGGTTTATCGAAGAGGGCCACAAGGTCCGTCTGCTGGTGCGGTTCCGTGGACGCGAGGCGGCGCACCCGGAGATCGCACGGAGCCAGATTGACCGCATCGTCAAGTCGCTGCAAGACATCGCGATTGTCGAGCAGGGGCCGATGATGGAAGGCCGGGCGATGTTCGCCGTGCTGGCTCGGTCACGCTCGGCCACGGCTGCCGCCGGCGGCGAGCGGGTCCGTGACCCACGTCCGGCAGCAGCGCCCGCCGACGGCACGCAGCCATAGCGGTAGATGCGCGGGCGGTCGGCGCTCGCGCACGGCAGAACCGGCGGGGGCCTCGTCTGAGATCTCAGACGAGGCCCCTTTTGCATGATGGCGCGGGTGCGTCCGTAGCGCGGGGGAAAGCCCTCGCGCTACAGCGTCTCTCCACCTGCGAGACGCGCTTAGCCTCGGAGCATCGCCAGCGTCTGCTCCAGCGTCCGAATCCGCCCGAACATCTTCATCGCGACGTTCATGGCCCACTCGTGGGCTTCCTTGTTGCCGCCGTAGCAGACCTCGCGCACCACCACGGCCATCAGGTCCATGTTGAACGCCTCGCGGACGCTCGTCTCGACGCCCCGGTTGGAGCCGCCGCCGCCGATGATGATGGTGTTCTTGCGGAGCATTCGCAGCAGCTCGGCCACGCCGGTGCCGTAGAACGCGCTCGGGCGGCGCTTCAGGAAGACGTAGTCGCCGGCCTTCGGGGCGATGCTGTCCGGGAACTCGGAGTCTTCTGACCCCTCCACCGTGTTGGTGAGCGGCGGGGTGCCGGTCTCGGCGCTCAGGTCGGTCGGCAGCATCACCACGTCGTCGCCGTTCGCGCGGCTGACGGGCGTGGTGTAGATGATCGGAATGCCCATCTCGCGGCAACTGTTGATGAGCACGGCCCACGATTCGAGGTGCGGGCGCATGCGCTCGCGGGCTGCGGGGTCCGGGGGAGTCAGGATGCGCTTGCAGACGTCGTAGGCGATGAGCGCCGTCGTCGTCGGGTCGATGCGCTCGGCAGCGGTGGTCATAGTGGCCGTCCTGTTACACGTACTGGAGCAGCTGCATCGTCAGGCCGCTCAACTGGTCCGCCGAGATCTGGGTCACGATGGTGCCCGGCAGGGTGCCGATGCGGTGGTCTGGCACGTCGAAGCCGGCGGCGCGGGCCTGCGCGATGGCCGCGTGCAGGTCGGGTACTTCCAGCGAGACGGAGCTGCCGAGGCCGGGCGGACGCTGGCGGATCGGGCTGTCCGGGCTGGACGGCCCGAGCAGCTCGAAGATGGCATCCCCGATCTTCACCTGCCGCACCACGATCACCGGCGAGACGACCTCGCCGACGGTCGGCACGCCGAGCACCTCGTCCCAGTAGCGGCAGGAGGCGTCCAGGTCCGGCGCGACGGCCGCCAGGTGGTCGAGTCGCTTCGCGGGGAACGTGTGCCGCCCCTGGCTGGCGAAGGCGGCGTGACGTTCGGCCATGCTCTGGCCGTACTGGATCAGGCCAAGCGTGGTGGCGGCGTCCAGCAGCGGCTCCAGAATGGTGACGTCGTAGCGGTCCTTGCCCTGGCCGCCGGCGATCTTCGTGGCCGCCGAGATGCCATGCTTGCCCAGCTCGGCCAGCACGGCATCGGTGTCGGAGACCAGCAGGTTCAGTTGGGAGAGGCCGCGATCCGCGACGTTCCCGAACCCCTGCACGAACGGTGTGGTGGCGCTCGGATCGGCCACGCTCAGCAGCTCGATGCAGAACAGGTTGTCCGGGCCGCCGAAGGGGATCAGCCGGAAGGCCGAGGCCCGCGACTCGTTGACGGTGGTCGGCGACACGAACAGCCCAAGCCGCTCGAACTGGGCGCTGGCGGCGTCCAGGTCCGAGACGGGCAGGATGACCATGTCGATGGCGTCGAAGAGCATGGAGAGGCTCCTTGAGGGCGCGGCGCACGCTGGCTGCGCTGCGCCATGGCCGCGCTGCGTGATTGCCGCGCTGCGTGATTGCCGCGCCGAGATCGATCAACCCTCGCCGGGCGGTGGCGTGGCCGTCCGGGGCGTCTCGCCGGGCTGCAGCCGCCAGGGGGTCTTGCGGCAGCCAGGGCGGTCGTAGCGGTGAAACTCGCTCGGCTCCTTGATGCCGAGGCGAATGGTTGGCTCGCTGCCGACTGGCTCGATGTGGTGCCAGTGGTACTTGGGGGCGAACACGAAGTCGCCGGCCCTGGCGTGGATCGGCTCGTCCTCGTGGCCGTTCTCGATCCACCAGTCGATCTCGCCTTTGAGGACGACCCACCACTCGTCATGCTGGTGGTAGTGGGTGTCGTTCGGCTGGCCGGGCGGGTGGCAGATCACGAACGCCTGGATATCGTCGGTCATGACGAGCGGCTCGACCCATGGCGGCTCGCCGTGCCGCGCGATGATCTCGTCAAGGTTGGCCATCAATTCGCCGAGCTTGAGGATCGGCGTCTGAGGCGCGGGCTGGGCCGGCGCTGGTTCCTGGACTGCCATCGGCTCCCTCCGTCATTGGCAGGTAGTGGGGCAGGTAGTGGACGGGCGTCGCAGGGGGCATCATAGCCCGGCCGGCCGGCTGACCTCGTTGCGCCCGAGACGGCAGGCAGGGCGATTGCATGTTCGTTGACGTTCCCGCAACGCCATGCAACGCGCAGTCGGGGGTTGAAACCCCCGCCTACAGTCATTCCGTCGCTGCGCGACGGACGCCGGGAACGGCAGGGACTGGTGAGCCTGGAGCGTCGCGAAGCGACTGCAGGATGGTAGGCGGGGCTTTCAAGCCCCGACGACGCACGACTCGCCGAACGTGCAATCGCCCCGAGACGGCAGGACGGATGCAGTCAGGCTGTGCGTCGCGGGCTGCTGGCCGTTCCTGCCATATGCATATGTGGATTGCACGTATGATACGCGCCATGCGTCTACGTTCTCGTCAAGCGTGGTTGGCGCTCGCGCTCCTGAGCGCCCTCCTGCTGGCGGCGGCGCCACAGCCGCGGTCGGCCAGAGTGCGGGTGTTCGAGATCCAGGGTGCGGCGCACGTCTCGCCGCTGGCCGGGCGGCTGGTGGAGGGCGTGCCGGGCATCGTCACGGCGGTGCGGAACAACGGCTTCTCGCTGCAGGACGCCGAGGGCGATGGCCGGCCGGACACCTCGGACGCCGTGTTCGTCTTCACGCGGAGTGCGGCAGCCGTCTCGGTGGGCGACAGCGTCCTGGTCTCCGGGCAGATCCGTGAATTCCGGCCGGGGGATGACGAGAACAACCTGTCGGTGACGGAGATCGTCGGGCCGACCGTCTCCGTAGTGGCGTCCGGGCAGCCGCTGCCGTCGCCCGTCCTCCTGGGACCACGCGGCCGGAGCGCCCCCGCGCAGGTGGTGGCCGAGGGTGTCAGTGGCGATGTCGAGCAGGCCGGCCTGTACGCGCCAGACGCGAGCACCCTCGACTTCTTCGAGAGCCTGGAGGGGATGCGCGTCCAGATCGACGATGCCATCGTGGTCGGGCCGCGCGGCGGTCCCGGCGAGCTGCCGGTCCTGCCAGACGAGGGGACTGGCGTGCCGCGGCGGACGGTGCGCGGCGGCCTGCTCGCGCCGCCGCCCGGCGAGGCCGCTCCGAGCCTGGTGCTGGTGGACGGCGCTGTGCGGGTGCCGCCGGCCAGCGTCGGGGATCGCCTGCCGGGGCAGACGGTCGGCATCGTAGACTACGCCTTCGGCGGCTACCGCATCCGCACCGAGACGCTGCCGTCGCTGATCCTCGGCGGGATCGGCCCGGAAGCGGCCAGCAACGAGCCGATGACCGATCCGTCCGTCCTCGCGGTGGCGACCTTCAACGTCGAGAACGTCAGCCCGCGCGAGCGGCCGGCCAAACTGACCCGCCTCGCCGAAACGGTCGTGACGCGGCTGGCCGCGCCGGATCTCGTGGTGGTGCAGGAGATCCAGGACGACAGCGGCGCGGCTGACGATGGCACGGTCGGCGCAGGGCGGACCGGCCGCGTGCTGACCGACGCGATCCTGGCGGCCGGCGGCCCGGCCTACACCTACCGAGAGATCGCGCCGGAGAACAACCTGGACGGCGGCGAGCCGGGCGCGAACATCCGGATCGGGGTGCTGGTGCGGGCGGACCGTGGATTGGCGTTCGTCGAGCGGCCGGGCGGGGATGCTGTCACACCCGTGGCCGTCGTGCCCGATGCCGATGGCCCGCACCTCTCGATCAGCCCGGGGCGGGTGGCCCCAGCCAGCCCGGCCTGGACCGAGAGTCGCAAGCCGCTGGCCGCCGAGCTGACCTTCAACGGTCGGCGGCTGTTCGTGGTCGGGTGCCACTTCGCCTCGAAGCGCGGCAGCCAGCCGCGCCTCGGCCGGTTCCAGCCGCCCGGCTCCCCCACCGACACCCGGCGGCAGGCCCAGGCCCGCGAGGTCCATGCCTTTGCCGCCGAGCTGCTGGCTGCTGATCCGCAAGCGCTGCTGCTGGTGCTGGGCGACCTGAACGACACCCCGGATTCAGAGACGCTGGCGCACCTCACGGGCGGCCTCCTGGCGGACCTCATCACGACGTTGCCGGAGGATGAGCAGTACAGCTACGTCTTCGGCGGCCAGGCCGAGGCCATCGACCACATCCTCGCCAGTCCGGCGCTGCTGGGGACGGTGCTCGACGTGGACGTGGTGCATGGGAACGCCGAGATCGTCGGCGCACCCAGCGACCACGACCCCATGCTGGTGCGGTTCCGCCTGACGCCACCATGACGGATGGCGGTGTGGTCGTCCCGGTGTCACGGGGCCGGGCTGGCGTGAGGGCAGCGACGTCACGGCCCGAGGCTGCCGATCTGCGACAACGCCGCTGGAATCAGCCACCAGCCAGGACGCGAAAACGCGGCGCTGCTCGCTTGAGCAACGCCGCGTTGATGGAGTCGCGACGAGCGCTAGCCTGCCGTAGGCTGCGGCAGCGGCGCTCGTGTGGGCGACTTAGTAAGCCGCGTCCCGCTCGATGGCGGTGATGGTACCAGGAGCATCCGGGGTGCGATCGGCGCCCGAGTCGTCGGCGAAGGCGACGCCGATGGTCCCGAGCGACAGCATGGCAGCCATGAGCAGAGCGATGAGATTCCGCTTCCGAAGCATGCGTCCAAACTCCTCAGACTAGACCACAGATGGATGAGGACGAACTCGTTCATCTGTGTGACGATTGCGGGCGACCGCCCCGCACGGCGATTGTATGTCACTGTTGCATAACCCGTCCACACCGTTGCGAAATAGTGAGTGAAATAGGGTGATTTGACGCAATATTCGCGAAGATCGCCGGCGATTTGCCGCGTGAGCCGTCACTTTTGCAACGAGACCATCGTTCTAGGCGCATACAATCAATCATCTGTTAAGATTTGAGTCGCTATCTCCTTCTTGCGTCGCGCTTTTGTGCGCATCTGGTGTCTTGACGAAACCGGGAATCTCAACCATTTCACAACCATTTGGAAACCTTTCCCTCTCGAAATTCCTGCTCTGGACACTTTCGGCTGCGGTAAGGCGTGTCTCGCGCCCTGGACCCGTCCCGGACCCGCCCTGGCGGCCGTCATCTGGCGCGGTGACGGCTGCCGGAGTCGTCGTTTGACACCCTCGCGGGGCGAGGCTACCCTGCCGTCGTCTGCTTCGTGCGGATGACGTGCCTGCCGGGAGGGTTGCGAACGTGGTGAGCGCCGAGTCGCGAGGCCGGGTGCGGGGTGGGTCGGCGGATGCGCGCCGGCAACTGGTGGTGACGGCGCTTCGGAGCGACCGTTCGCTGACGACGTTTGCCGCGCAGGAGGGGATGTCCCCGCCGGCGCTCCGCCGGCTGATTCGTCAGGAGCTGGCGACACGCCTGCCGCGGACGACCGGTGCGCTGGCTGCCGCGGTTCGCGGGGCGGTCGAGATCGTCCGCGACCGCCACGGCATCCCGCACGTCTTCGCACAATCGGAGCGAGACGCCTACGCCGGCCTGGGATTCGTCGTGGCACAGGATCGGCTCTGGCAGCTCGAATACCGGCGGCGCTGGGCCTACGGCGCGCTGGCCGAGGTGCTGGGGCCAGCGGCGCTGGCCTCGGACCGGGCCGCCAGGACGCTCCGGTTCGACCGGATCGCCGAGGCCGAGCATGCCGAGCACCCTGCTCTGACGCGGGCGATCCTGGAAGCGTACGCTGCTGGCGTCAATGCGGCCATCGTGGCGTTCGGCGACCGTCTGCCCATCGAGTTCGACGTGTTGGGTATCCGGCCGGCTCCCTGGCGTGCCATCGATACCGTCACCATCGCGCGGGCTTCGCTGTGGCAGTTCAGCGGGCGCATCGAGAACGTCGTGATCGGCGAGGCTGCCGAGCGGCTGCTGCCGCCGGACCTGGCGACGCGGTTCCTGACCGTCGAAGCGCCCGAGGAGACGATCCTGCCGCCGTTCCCGTCACGACGGGAGGCCGTCAGCCCCCGGACCGGGGAGGTCCCCACCCCCCGACCCAGTCGGGCCGCCGGGCCTGTGCGCGGGCGAGGGGGAGCCATCTCCCCCTCGCCCGCGCACAGGGAGAGGGATATCGACGCAGTCGATAGTTGCGCCGCGCAGCGGCCGGGGGCTGAGGGCCTTCCATCTGCCTGGGACGGCGACGTGCCGCCGCAGGGCAGCAACCAGTGGGCTATCGGCTCGAAACGCTCTGCGAGCGGCGCGCCGCTGCTGGCCAGCGACGGCCACGTCCCCTACTACCAGCCCTCCACCCGCTACGAGGTCCATCTCGTCGGTGGCGACCTGGACGTGATCGGGATTGCCGACGTGGGTATGCCGCTGGTGCACAACGGGCGCACGCGCGGCGTCGCCTGGGGCCTGACCAACAACGTCTCGTCCAACCGCGACCTCTATGCCGAGGAGCGGAACCCCGCGAACGCCGACGAGATCCGCGAGGGCGACGGCTGGGCCACGCTCGACTCGCGCCAGGAGACGATTCAGGTCCGAGGGGCAGGCCCGGTTCACCTCACCGTGCGGACGGGGCCGCGCGGCCCGTTGGTCAACCACCTGATCCCGAGCGTGGCCCCTGACGGCGATGCGCCGCTGGCCCTGCGGTGGGTCGGGCTGGACCCGCGCGACTGCATCACCAGCGGCCTGGAGCTGAACCGCGCGCAGACGGCGGCCGAAGCCCGCGCGACACACGCGGCCTGGCAGTTCTCCGGCCAGAATCCCGGCTTCGCAGACACGCAGGGGCACATCGGCTACCAGATGCGCGGGCGGTTCCCGGTGCGGGGCCGGCAGGTGCGCGGCTACCGCTCGCCGGCCAACCCGGACGACCGTTGGCAGGAGCCGGTGCCCTTCGAGACGCTGCCTGCCGAGACCGACCCCGAGCGTGGCTGGATCGGCTCGTCGAACCAGCGCCCGCACCCCCACGGCAGCGATCTGCCGCTCTACGGCTCATACGGTGACGGCTACCGGGGCCGGCGGATGCGCGCCGTGTTGGACGGCGATGGCCTGCTGGCCGCCCCGATGAGCCTCGCCGACATGGGGGCGATGCACAACGACGTCTACTCGGAGCGCGCCGCCGAGCTGAAGGGTCCGCTGGCGGATCTGCTGGCTCGCGGGGCCGGCGACTCTGGCCCTGAGGCTGACGACCTTGCCCGGGCAGCGACGTTGCTCCGTCGATGGAACGCCGAATTCACGCTGGGGAGCGTGGCGGCCTCGCTGTTCAACGTCTTCTGGTGGCGCTGGTGCGAGCGGGTCGCCGCCGTCCGCTTCCCGAAGCACCTGCTCGGGCCGATGGCGGGCGCGTCCGGCTCGATCGCGCGTGATCTGCTGGTGGCGGGCGACTTCGGCTGGCTCGACGCCGATGACGTTGCTGCCCGATCCCGCGCACAGGGAGCGGGGGAGGCACACGAGACTGTCGTTGCTCCCCGTCTCCCGCGCACAGGCCCGGCGGCTCGACCGGGTCGGGCGGTGAGCGTCCTTGTTCGATCAACGATGCGTGAAGCCCTCGGCTGGCTGCGCGCCAACCTCGGCGCTGACTGGCGTCAGTGGACCTGGGGCCGCCTCCACCCGCTCAAGCTGACGCACGCGCTCTCGGCTGGCCGCCCGATCTTCGCCGCGCTGTTCGATATCGGGCCGAAGCCGTGCCCGGGCGGCAACGGCGTGCTGAACCAGAACAGCTACGCCATCCGCGACCGCTTCTGGACGACGGGCGGCCCGCACTACCGTTTCCTGGCCGACCTGAGCCCGGCCGGCGAGACCTGGGGCGTCAACACGGCCGGCAACTCCGGCAACCCGGCCAGCGCACACTACGCCGACCAGTTTGCCGACTGGCTGGCCGGGCGGTACCACCCGCTCTGGATGGACCGCGCCGACATCGAGGCCAACGCCGAATCGACCCAGCGTCTCACCCCGAGCACCTCGTAGCCTGTCGTCCTGATTGTCCTGTACGCCTGGTACCCAGGCCTGAGGAGTTGACATGCCTGCGTCCCGCCCGCACCGCGAGCCGCTCCCACCCAGGCCGGACCGCACTCGGGCCGGTATCGATCGTCGGGCGGAGGTGGCGCAGGCGCGCCGTGAGCTGGAGATCATCCGCAAGCATCATGGGAGCTCCGGCCGGAGCGGCTCGCTGCGGGCGGCCGTCTTCGGGGTGAACGACGGCCTGGTCTCGAACTTCAGCCTGGTGTTGGGGATGGCCGGCGCGGACGTGGGCAATCATGTGGTGATCCTGGCCGGCGTGGCCGGACTCGTGGCCGGGGCGTTCTCGATGGCGGCCGGCGAGTACGTCTCGATGAGGGTGCAGCGCGAGGTCTTTGAGAGCGCCATCGACCTGGAGCGGCGGGAGATCGTCGAGTTGCCAGAGCACGAGCAGCAGGAGGTCGAGATCATCCTCCGCGCTCAGGGGGTGCCGCCGGAAGACGCCGTGCGGATCGCCCAGCGGGTGATGGAAGATCCGGAGCTGGCGCTCGACTTGATGGCACGGCAGGAGCTGGGGCTTGACCCCGACGAGCTTGGCTCCCCGATGGGCGCGGCGACCAGCTCATTCGGGGCGTTCGCGGTGGGCGCCCTGATCCCGCTGCTGCCGTTCCTGCTGCTGGCGGCGGGGCTCGCCGTTGGCGTCTCGGTCGGCGTCTCAGGAGCGTGCCTGTTCGGGGTCGGCGCGCTGGCGGCCCGGCTGAGCGGCCGGCCGGCCCTGTTCGGCGGGGCCAGAATGCTGCTGATCGGGGCGCTGGCAGCGGCGGTGACCTACGGTATCGGCAAGGCGTTCGGCGTCTCGCTGGCCGGCTGACCTGACGGGTCGCACGCGGGCGCGCTAGACTCCCGCGCGGCCACCGGCCGGCAAGGGGGAGGCGCATCGTGACCGAGCAGACGATCAGGTTCGCGGCCATCGGCCTGAACCACTTTCACATCTACGGCCAGACCGAGATGCTCCTGGAGGCCGGCGCGGAGCTGGTCAGCTACTACGCCACCGAGCCGGACCTCATCGCGGCGTACCAGAAGGAGTACCCGCAGGCCCGCCTTGCCCGCTCGGCCCAGGAGATCTACGACGACGAGTCGATCCACCTGATCGCCTCGGCATCCATCGCCAGCGAGCGGGCCGGCGTGGCCCTGACGGCCATGCGCCACGGCAAGGACGCGCTGGTGGACAAGCCCGGCGCCACGACCCTCGACCAGCTTGCCGAGATCGAGCGGGTCCAGCAAGAGACCGGCCGCATCTGGTCCGTCTACTTCAGCGAGCACTTCTCGACCCGCTGCACCGTCAAGGCTGGTGAGCTGGTGCAGGCCGGGGCCATCGGGCGGGTGGTCCAGACGACGGGCTTCGGGCCGCACCGGGCGCGCGTCGGGCAGCGGCCGCCCTGGTTCTTCGAGCGCGAGCGCTACGGTGGCATCCTCACCGACATCGCCTCCCACCAGATCGAGCAGTTCCTGTTCTTCACCGGCTCGACGGATGCTAGCATCGTCACCGCGCAGATCGGCAACTTCCGCTACCCCCAGTATCCTGAACTGGAAGACTACGGCGACCTGACCCTGCGCGGCGACCGGGGCGTCGGCATGATCCGCGTGGACTGGTACACCCCGGACGGCCTGCCGACCTGGGGCGACGGCCGCCTCTTCATCCTCGGGACCGAGGGGTACATCGAGCTGCGGAAGTACTGCGACATCGCCGGGCGGCCCGGCGGTGAGCACCTGTTCCTGGCCGATCGGCAGGGCGTGCGGTACATCGACTGCTCGGACACCGCGCTGCCGTTTGGGCCGCAGCTCCTGGACGACATCCGCAACCGCACCGAGACGGCCATTCCCCAGGTGCGCACGTATATGGCGAGCCGGCTGGCGATTCAGGCCCAGCAGCAGGCCCAGCGCGTTGACCGATAGGATGATCTGATCCTGTCCGACGATTCAGGACACCAGGGCGATTGCATGTTCATTGGTGTACCCGAAGCATCATGGAACGGTCGGTCGGGGACTGAAGTCCCCGCCTACAGTCATTCAGTCGCTGCGCGACGGACACAGGGAAGAGCAGCAACAGGTGAGACCGGGGCGTCGCGCAGCGACTGCAGGATCGTAGGCGGGGACTTCAGTCCCCGACGCCGCCGCACGACGACATCACCATGCGATTGCCCTGCGCGTGACCGCAGGGCAATCGCATGTTCGTTGGTGTACCTGAAGCATCATAGAACGGGCGGTCGGGGACTGAAGTCCCCGCCTACAGTCATTCAGTCGCTGCGCGACGGCCGTCGGGAACGGCAGGGACAGGTGAGCCGGGAGCGTCGCGCAGCGACTGCAGGATCGTAGGCGGGGCTTTCAAGCCCCGACGCGGCGGCACGACGACATCAACATGCAATCGCCCTGTTCAGGACACGGGATCGATTGACCAGACGATTCGTAAGCGGTACGCTAGTCCACCGGCGCACGCTGACGTGCGCGTGACCTGGACGAGGAGGCGGCCTTCCCCGCGGTGGCAGCATTGACGCTGTCATCGTCTGTGTGTGGAGCTTCGCGACGACGAAGTCGACGAGTGAGCGAACCGTCCGGGCCGTGAGCGCCCGGGCGAGAGACGGGCGGCCACGGCGCCGCTCGATGGAGAGGTGGACCTATGGCGACGTCGCCTGGCGTGTCACGACGAGCGTTCCTGACCGGGACCGTGGGGGTCTTCGGCGTTGGGCTGCTCGCAGCTTGCGCCCCGGCAGCACCAGCTGCCCCCACCGCCGCACCTGCCAAGCCGGCCGAGGCCGCGAAGCCCGCCGAGGCAGCCAAGCCGACCGAAGCTGCCAAGCCCGCTGCTCCGGCCGCGACAACGGCCCCCGCCGCGGCTGCCCCGGCCAAGCCGGCCGAGGCTGCGAAGCCCGCCGAAGCGGCCAAGCCCGTTGCTGCTGGCAAGCCCGAGGAGAAGATCGGTCGGAACCTGATCGGCAAGATCGAGGGGCCGACGATGATCACCGATCCGGCCCAGTTCCCGAAGAGCTTCAAGGAAGCGCCGATGCTCGCGGAGCTGGTCAAGGCCGGCAAGCTGCCGCCCGTCGAGCAGCGCGTGCCGCAGGATCCGCTGGTGTTGAAGCCGACTCACGAGATCGGCAAGTACGGCGGCACCTGGCGTAGAGGCTTCACCGGCCCGGGCGACTACCTCAACGGCATCCGTGCGGCCGGCGGCCCCGACTTCCTCCTGTCCGTCGATCCGACCGGCAACACCATCACCCCGAACATCGTCAAGGGGTACGAGGTGCTCGACGGCGGCAAGGTCACCAAGCTGATGCTGCGGCGCGGCATGAAGTGGTCGGACGGCCAGCCGTTCACGGCAGACGACTTTGTGTTCTGGTACGAGGATCTCTACCAGAACAAGGAGCTGAACCCCACGCCGCTCTCGACCATGATGGTCAACGGCAAGCAGGGCGTGCTGGAGAAGCTGGACGAGTACACCGTCCAGTTCAAGTTCCAGGATCCGTACTACCTGCTGCCAGAGCTGCTCTCGGTCAGCACCTCGGTCAGCGGCCAGGCGACACAGGGTCTTTACGCCTGGGGTGGGTACGCGCCGAAGCACTACCTGAAGCAGTTCCTGCCGAAGTACACGCCGCAGGCCGAGCTGGACAAGATCGTTGCCGACGCCAAGTTCGACAACTGGGTCAATCTGTTCAAGTTCAAGAACCACTGGTCGATGAACCCGGATCTGCCGGTCGTCTCGCCCTGGAAGACGACGCAGCCCGCCAATACGCCGACCTGGGTCTTCGAGCGGAACCCGTACAGCATCTGGGTTGATAGTGAGGGCAACCAGTTGCCGTACATCGACAAAATCTCGCTGTCCCTGGCTGAGAACCTGGAAGTCATCAACCTGCGCGCCATCGCCGGCGAGTACGACTACCAGGCTCGCCACATCGACATCGGCAAGCTGCCGGTCTTCATCGAGAACCAGCAGAAGGGCAACTATAAGGTCTCCATCAACCCGATGCTGACCGGCTCGGACTACGGCATCTTCATCAACATGGACTACGAGGCCGATCCGGAGATCGGCAAGTGGCTCAAGAACATCGACTTCCGCCACGCGCTGGCGCTGGCGATGGATCGCGAGCAGATCAACGAGACGTTCTTCCTGGGCGTTGGCACGCCAGGGTCTGGCGCGCCAGCCGAGTCGAACAAGTACAGCCCTGGCCCCGAGTGGCGGCAGAAGTGGTCCACCCTGGACGTGAAGCAGGCCAACGAGCTGCTGGACAAGGCCGGCCTGACCCAGAAGGACAGCGAGGGGTATCGCCAGCGCACGGACGGGAAGGGCCGGCTCAGCCTGGACCTGACGACGCTCGGCGGCCAGTTCGTGCAGTACACCCGCATCAGCGAGATGGTCCGCGAGCACTGGAAGAAGATCGGCATCGACCTGATCATCAACGAGCGCGAGCGGACGCTGGCGATCCGGCGCGGGAACAGCAACGAGACCCAGATGATCGCCTGGAGCAACGACGGCACCGACACGCTTTACGCCAACTCGGGCTGGATCATCCCCGTGGACAGTAACAGCTGGTGGAGCCCCGAGTACGGCAAGTGGTTCGCGTCGGGCGGGACCGCCGGCAAGGAGCCGCCAGCAGCCATGAAGAAGTGCATGGAGCTGACGAAGGCGGCGTACGGTCAGGATGACAAGCAGCGCATCGAGACCGGCAAGGAGATCTGGCGCACCCACCTGGAGGACGGGTGGTACATCGGCGGCGTCGGACAGGCCGGCGCGGTCATGGGCATCATGATCGCGAAGAACACGATGGGCAACACGCCCTCGGCCTACGCCAACATCAACCTGACGTGGCCGCCGAGCATCGCCCGGCCGGTGCAGTTCTACTTCAAGAGCTAGCCCCGCTCCGGTCATCCCGATCAGCGTGAGACGCTCCCGCCCCGTCATCCCGAGCGGAGTGAACCACCCCCGCCCCGTCATCCCGAGCGGAGTGAGCTAGCGAACGCAGTCGAGGGATCTTCTTCAGGCCCGGTGTTCAGGTGACCGGGGAAGATCCCTTCACTCCGCTCGTGCCTCGCCGCGGTCGGGATGACGAGAGGGTGTGCTCGTGCCTCGCGTAGCTTGCCCTGAGCTTGCCGAATGGGGTCGGGATGACAGGGGAGGAGTCGGGCGATCTCAGCGTCAGCCTGTTTGACCGTTTGCCTGGGGATCAAGGGGGGGACCGACCATGACACCGTCGTCACGCAGGTCGCGCCGCGCCATGTTGCAGGGGAGCATCGGCGTGCTGGGACTGGGGCTGTTGGCTGCCTGTGCCCCGGCCGCGCCAGCCGCGCCGACCGCCGCCCCGGCCAGGCCAGCAGAGCCTGCCAAACCGACCGAAGCGCCAAAGCCGGCTGAGGCTGCGAAGCCGGCCGCCCCAGCGGCAGCCGCACCCACAGCGCCTGCTGCTGCTGCGCCGGCCAAACCGGCCGAGGCCGCGAAGCCGTCCGAAGCGGCCAAACCAGCCGCTCCGGCTGCCGCCGCGAAACCCGACGACCGCATCGGGCGGAACCTGGTCGGCAAGGTCGAGGGGCCGACGGTCATCACCGACGCGGCCCAGTTCCCGAAAAGCTTCAAGGAGGCCCCACAGCTTGCTGAGCTGGTCAAGGCCGGCAAGCTGCCGCCGGTGCAGGAGCGCATCGGGCAGGATCCGCTGGTGCTCAAGCCGGTTCAGGAGGTCGGCAAGTACGGCGGCATCTGGCGGCGAGGGTTCACCGGACCCGCGGACTACCTCAACGGGATCAGGGCGGCGGCCGGGCCGGACTTCCTGCTGTTCGTCGATCCGACCGGCACGCAGATCGTCCCGAACCTCGTGCGCGGCTACGAGGTGACCGAGGGCGGCCGGGTGACCACCCTGCAGCTTCGGCGCGGCATGCGGTGGTCTGACGGACAGCCCTTCACCGCCGACGACTTCATGTTCTGGTTCGAGGACGTCTACCAGAACAAGGAGCTGGTCCCCGCGCCGACGAGCGCCATGGCGATCAACGGCAAGCCGGGCGTGCTGGAGAAGGTGGACGCCTCCACCGTCCGCTTCCGGTTCCCAGATCCGCACTACCTGCTGCCGGAGACGCTGGCCTTCAGCCTCTCGATCTCCGGACAGGCCACCAACGGGCTCAACGGCATGGGCGCATACATGCCAGCCCAGTACCTGAAGCAGTTCCATCCGAAGTACACGCCGAGAGAGACCCTGGACAGGCTCGCTGCCGAGGCGAAGTTCGACAACTGGGTCAACCTGTTCAAGTTCAAGGCGAACTGGGCGCTCAACCCCGATCTGCCGGTCGTCTCGCCGTGGAAGACGACGCAGCCGGCCAACACCCCGAACTGGACCCTCGAACGGAACCCGTACAGCATCTGGGTGGACACGGACGGCAATCAGCTGCCGTACATCGACAAGGTCCAGTTCTCGCTGGGTGAGAACCTGGAGGTGGTGAACCTCCGCGCCATCGCCGGGGAGTACGATCTCCAGGCCCGCCACATCGACATCGGGAAGCTGCCGGTGCTGCTGGAGAACCAGCAGAAGGGCAACTACAAGGTCTCGATCAACCCGATGGCCTCGGGGTCCGACTTCGCCATCCACTTCAACCTGCACTATGAGGCCGATCCAGAGATCGGGAAGTGGCTGAACGCCGTCGACTTCCGCCACGCGCTCTCGCTGGGCGTCGACCGGGATCAGGTTAACGAGGCCCTGTTCCTGGGAGTCGGCATCCCCGGCTCGACGGCCCCAGCTGAGTCGAACAAGTACAGCCCTGGCCCTGAGTGGCGCACGAAGTGGTGCACCTACGACGTCAAGCAGGCCAACGAGCTGCTGGACAAGGTCGGGCTGACCCAGAAGGACGGCGAGGGGTACCGGCTGCGGACCGACGGGAAGGGCCGTCTCAGCATCGAGATCACGACGCTCGGTGGCCAGTTCATCCAGTACACGCGCATCGCCGAGATGATCCGCGATCAGTGGAAGAAGATCGGGATCGATCTGCGGGTGAACGAGATGGAGCGCAGCCTCGCCATCCGGCGCGGCAACGCCAGCGAGAATCAGCTGCTGGCGTTCGGCACCGAGGGCACGGACACGCTCTACAGCCTGTCCGGCTGGATCTTCCCTATCGACAGCACCAGCTGGTACATGCCGGAGGCCGGCCGCTGGTTCCAGTCCAACGGTGCCCAGGGCAAGGAGCCGCCCGGCCCGATGAAGCAGGCGATGGAGATGTGGAAGCAGGCGTTCGGGGTGCCGGCCGAGGAGCAGGTCAAGATGGGGAAGGAGATCTGGAAGATCGCGCTGGAGACCCAGTGGGCGATTGGCGTCGTCGGGCAGTCCGGGGCGGTCGAGGGCATCCAGGTCGCCAAGAACGATCTCGGGAACGTGCCGTCAGCGTACGCGAACATCAACCTGAGCTGGCCGCCGAACATCTCGCGGCCGGTGACGTACTACTGGAAGAAGTAGGCTCCTGGAGGATCGAGGATCGAGGATCGAGGATCGAGGATCGAGGGAGTGCTGTCATTCTGAGCGGAACGAGCTTGCGAGTGAAGCGAAGAATCTCACCCGCTGACGTGAGGGTTGACGGCCAGCGGGTGAGATCCTTCACTGCGCTCGCAAGCTCGCTCCGTTCAGGATGACATGGGAACGCGCAGGCTCGCTCCGTTCAGGATGACATGGGGACGCGCAGGCTCGCTCCGTTCAGGATGACATGGGGACGCGCAG